>CAMLUO010000009.1 GCA_946487895.1 uncultured Clostridium sp. | reverse complement strand
CTTTTTTAAGTTCCAATTTATGGCTGGATTCACCGCTTTTTTAAGTTCCAATTTAATGGCTGGATTCACCACTTTTTTTAGCTAATATTAGCAATATTATTATATGCAAAATATATAAATTTATTGCTCTTATATACTTAATATAACATATTTTTTAGTAATAATCAAGGATTTTGATTTATAATTTTATTAATCAAGTTGACTTTTTATGTTGATTATACTATAATTCTATTGTCACAAATAATTGTCTATTTTGAAAGGAGACTATTTTATGAGTAATATTCAAGACACTTTACAGGGCATACTTCTTATCAAACGGAATTTAGAAACTGTTCAAAACTTGAAAAAAGAAGCTTTCCGGGTATTTAAAGGAAGTTTTCCACTTAGTAAAATGAAAGACGCTTTGAATAATTCTTGGTCACAATTGTATAGTTGGAATGAAAGTTCCTATGGTTATATTAAATTCCAAGAATGGGATGATATAGAAGCAGCCTTCTCTAAAGTATCAACTGCATCTATAAATAGAACTGAATTTAAAGAAGCTTTGAAAGAATCAATGGATGGGGTTGAAAAATACATCGAAGAATTAAATAAAGCTTTAGATGAATACTCTTCAACTCTTTCAAATTACTATGATGATTTCTTTGATAAGAATGCTGGTGACTTAAGCTTTATATTTAAAGATGATAAAATTAAAGAGTTAATTGTAAAGTTTATACAGTCATAAAACCTGCTAAATCTCCTTTAAAAGGTGTCCTAAAATCAGGACACCTTTTACCAATTTATTTCAAAGCTCTCAATGAATTAATAATAGCAATAACTGAAACACCTACATCTGCAAAAACTGCTTCCCACATTGTAGATAAACCAAAGGCACTTAAAATTAGAACAGCTATTTTAATGCCAATAGCAAAAATAATATTTTGCTTTACAATTCTCATTGTTTTCTTAGAAATTTTCATAGCAGTATTTATTTTAGATGGTTCATCTGTCATAATAACAATATCTGCTGCTTCTATCGCGCTATCAGCTCCTAAACCTCCCATTGCTATACCAATATCTGCTAAAGCTAAAACCGGTGCATCATTTATTCCATCACCTACAAATACTAATTTTCCTTTTTCTGTTTTTTCTTTAAGCAATTGTTCTACTTTTTCTACCTTTCCATCTGGTAATAATTCAGTATATACTTTATCTATTCCTAGTTCTTTAGCAACACTTTCGCCAACATCTTTTCTATCTCCTGTTAGCATAACTGTTTGTTTTATATTGTTTTTCTTTAGGTCATCTATTGCTTTTTTAGAATCTTCTTTTATTTCATCAGATATTACTATATATCCTGCAAGCTCATTGTTTATTGCAATATATACAATTGTTCCTACTTCATTACATTTTGTATATTTTACATTTTTTTCTTGCATCAATTTTTCGTTTCCAGCTAAAACTTCTTTATCTTCTATTTTAGCTACAACTCCGCGGCCTGATAATTCTTCTGTCTTAGAAATTAAATTTGTATTTATTTCTTCTCCATAGGCTTTTTTTATTGATACTGATATTGGATGATTTGAATAACTTTCTGCATATGCTGCATATTTTATTAATTGTTCTTTTGATATTCCTACTGGTTCTATTTTTTGTACTTCAAATACTCCTTTTGTTAATGTTCCAGTTTTATCAAATACAACAATTTCGCTATTTGATAGAGCTTCTAAATAATTACTTCCTTTAACTAATATTCCTTTTTTAGATGCTCCTCCTATTCCTCCAAAAAATCCTAAAGGTATAGATATAACCAATGCACAAGGACATGATACAACTAAAAACGTTAAAGCTCTATATAGCCAATCTGTAAATTCTGCTCCTTCAATAACTAATGTAGGAATAACTGCTAGAAATACTGCAATTATTACAACTGCTGGTGTATAGTATTTAGCAAATTTAGTTATAAAGTTTTCAGATTTTGATTTTTTACTACTAGCATTTTCTACTAAATCTAGAATTTTACTAACAGTTGAGTCTCCAAATTCTTTTGTTACTTCTATTTCTAGTAATCCATTTTGGTTTATACAACCACTTAATACTTCATCTTTTTCTTTTACTTCTCTTGGCAAAGATTCACCTGTTAACGCTGATGTATCTAACATTGAACTTCCTTTTATTATTTTTCCATCAAGTGGTATTTTTTCTCCTGGTTTTACAATTATCGTTTCTCCAATTTTTACTTCTCCTGGATTAATTTTTGATATTTCATTATTTCTTTTTACATTTGCATAATCTGGTCTAATATCCATCAAACTTGCAATTGATTTTCTAGATTTATCGACTGCATAGCTTTGGAATAATTCTCCAACTTGATAGAATAGCATTACTGCTACTGCTTCTGGAAATTCTCCAATTGCAAATGCACCGATTGTTGCAATTGTCATTAAAAAGTTTTCATCAAATACTTTTCCTTTAAAAATGTTTTCAATGGCTTCTAATACAACTTCAAAGCCTACAATCAAATATGCTATTATATATAATACTTTATTTATCCATTCATTAGGAAAGTTAATTACTAATGCTACGATAAATAATATAAAGGCAATTACTATTTTTATCCCCTTTTTATAATTCTTCAATATGTTCACGCCCTTTCTTTACGATTTGGCTAATATGGTCATCATCTAAACTATAATAAACAACTTTACCCTCTTTTCTAAATTTTACTAGTTTTGCTTGTTTTAATAATCTCAATTGATGAGATATAGCTGATTGTGTTGTTTGAACTATGTTTGCTATATCACAAACACAAAGTTCATTTTCCATAAGAGCATATATTATCTTCATTCTTGTTGAATCTGCGAATACTTTAAAAAATTCTGCTAAATCATAAATTAATCCATCTTCTGGAATTTTCTTTTTTACTTCATTTACTACATCTTCATGAAGCACTGTGCATTCAAATAATTCATCATCCATCTTTTTTCCTCCTTTTTTGCGTGGTCAGTTTTGGGACAGGTTCGGACTGACCATTTTTGGTCACTTTAGGGACGCCACTTTTATTATATTTGTTTTACATATGATTATTTGTTCATATATTCATTTTATTCTTTTAATATTTTTTTGTCAATACTTTTAAACAAAAAAATTGAGCCCCAAAATCAAAATTTTGAGACTCAATTACAAGTTTGCTGTTTACTACATAGCTCTTCTATATAATTCAATAAAATCTTCTTTAGAAACATCTCTTGGATTTCCTGGTTTACAAGGGTCATTCATAGCTTTTTCAGCAAGCATTTCGAAATCCTCTTCTTTAGCGCCATAATCTTTAATAGTAGTTGTAATTCCAACTGCTTTACTTAACTCAGAAATCATCCATACAAAAGTATTTATAACATCTTGGTCATTTAAGTGTTCGGCATCAGGTCTACCTATATTCACTAAAATTTCTCTAAATCTTTGGGCTGTTGCAGAATCTTCTCCGTTAAATCTCATAACTGTTGGAAGCAACATAGCATTTGCTATTCCATGTGGTGTATCATATACTGCACCTAATTGGTGAGCCATTGAATGAACTATTCCAAGTCCTACATTTGAAAATCCCATACCTGCTATATATTGAGCAAGTCCCATCATTTCAATTGCTTCTGGGTCTTTTTCATTTACGGCTGCTGGTAGATATTTAAATATCATTTTTATAGCCTTCATATGAAACATATCTGACATTTCATTATGTGCTTTTGTTATATATCCTTCAACTGCATGTGTTAATGCATCCATACCTGTTGCTGCTGCTAATCCTTTTGGCATAGTGGCCATTAATTCAGAATCTATTATTGCTAAAATTGGAATATCATTTGGGTCTACACAAACCATTTTGATTTCAGCTTCCTCGTCTGTTATAACATAGTTAATTGTTACTTCTGCAGCTGTTCCAGCTGTTGTAGGTAATGCTATAAGTGGCATTCCTCTATTTACTGTATTAGATGCTCCATTTAAAGATTTGATATCTGCTCTATCTGGATTTGTCATTACAATTGAAATTCCTTTTGCTGTATCTATACTTGAACCTCCACCTACTGCTACAATTAAATCAGCTTCTGAATTTTTACAAGCCTCAACTCCGTCTGTTACATTTTTAATAGTTGGGTTTGGTTTTATTTCATCATATAAAACATATGGTATGTTTGCTTTATTTAAAACCTCTTCAACTTTTGCTGTTACACCAGCTTCTACTAGTGATTTATCACTTACTAAAAATACTTTTTTGAAACCTCTTTTTTGGATTTCTCCTGCTAATTCTTCTCTTGCTCCTTTTCCGAAATATGATGTTTCATTTAAAACAAATTTTGTTGCCATTATAATTTTCTCCTTTACATTCCTCTATAATCTTCTGGTATCTCAAACAAACTACTATCTACATCATTAGAAATCTCAACGCTTAGTAATTCTTGATTATTTCCAATAATAGTTTTTATATATACCAAGTCATTTCCATCAAAATAAAATCTTGTTTTTACATCTTCTGAGTTGTTGTCATCAGTTAATTTGATTGCAAAATTAGTACTTCCTAAGTATTCTTCATAATTGTAATTCTTTCCGTCAACTTCCTCTTTGCCTTCTATTAACTCAGTATCTTTAATTTCATTTAATTGCTCTAATACTTTATTTAGATTAACTTCATTATTTTGATATGTGTAATATATTTTATCACTATCTCTTAATAGATATGAATTTCCGTCTCTTATGATGAATTTTGATTCTTCTCCATCATAAATTGTATCTGTATATGCAGTATTGTCATTTTTCGCATAAGTTTCTTTGTTATTATCATCAAGTGTTGTTGTAAAGCTAAATGATTGTTCTTTGCTTAAATCTTCATATAATTTAGCTATTTTTGATGAATTTGACGCAATTGTTGTTCCTTCTTCTCCATTATTATTTCTATTAACAAAGAAAATTATAAGTCCAACAATTAATGCAATTACTATTATTGATACAACAGAAATTATAACCACTTTTTTTCTTTTATCCATAATAATATGTTCCTTTCTCATTTAGTCGTTTATTACATACATAGAAGGGATTAAAATTATTTTTCTAATCCCCTCTTTTCAAGGTCCGTCCCTAAATCCCTGATTTTAGGGATTTTTAGGACCATCCCCTAATCCCTATAGTATATTTTTAAGTACAATTGTCTTCAATCTTGACATTTCTGCAAGTGTAGTTGCTACACCTTCATTTCCAATTCCAGAATGTTTCCAGCCTCCAAATGGCATTTCAAATGAACGATAGAAACTTGCTCCATTTACTACTGCTCCTCCACATTCTAGTCTGTCTGCTATTTTCATTGCTCTTGAGTAGTCTTTTGATATTACACAACCACATAGACCATATGATGATTGGTTTGCAATTTCAATTGCTTCTTCTACATCATCAAATCCAATAACAGATATTACTGGTCCAAATATTTCCATGTCTTTTGCCACTTCCATGTCTTTTGTTACATTGTCAAGTATTGTTGGATAATAGTATGCATCTTCTCTTTTTCCTCCACATACTATTGTTGCACCTTCTGAAACCATTTGATTTACTTGTTCTTCTATTCTTTTTGCAGCATTTATATTAATCATTGGTCCCATATCAGTATCTTCTTGCATTGGATCTCCAACTTTTAAGTTTGCTATTACTTCTTTCATTCTATCTATGAATTCTTGTTTTCTTGAATTATGAATTAAGAAACGTTTACTTGCGCAACATACTTGTCCACCATTATATAATCTTCCCCAGATTGTTTCTTTTACTGCTAAGTCCATATCTCCATCTTCTAAGAAGATAAATGCGTCATTTCCACCAAGTTCTAGCATTACATGTGTTAAGTTTTTAGATGCTGTTCCCATTGTTTGGATTCCAGCTGCTGTTCCACCTGTTAATGATACTAAGTGAACTCCTGGATGTCTTGCTAATGCTTGACCTGCTGTTGGTCCATCTCCTGTTAATATTTGAATACATCCTGCTGGTACTCCTGCTTCAATCATTAATTTTACATATTCAATTAATGTTAATGGGTTGTAGTTTGATGGTTTTACTATTATGCTATTTCCCATCATTAATGCTGGTGGTACTTTTTGGCAGAATAAGTCACTTGGGAAGTTGAATGGGATTATTGCTGCAATTACTCCTATTGGGTATCTTTTTGTTATTTGCATTGTTTTTTCTTGTCCAGCTTCACTACCTGCTGGTATGCTTTCTCCATAGAAGTGTTTTGCTTTTTCAACAAATCCTCTTGCACCAATTCTAACATTTGCAATTTCTCCTCTTGCTTCTTTGATTGGTTTTCCTGTTTCATTTGATAATAATGTTGCTAGTCTTTCTTTATTTTCTTCTACTAAGTCAACAAATTTATATAATATATCTGCTCTATCATAAATTGATACTTTTTCCCATTTCTTTTGTTCTACTATTGCAACTTTTACTGCTGCATCTACATCTTCTTCAGTTACATTTGGAACTGTATCAATTAATTCTTGAGTTGCTGGATTAACAACTTCTATTGTAGCTCCATTAGATGCTTCTTTCCATTCATATCCTATTAAATTTTTCACTGATGCTCCCTCCTTTTTATAATTAAGATCTCTTCATTTACCGAATGCTGTAAATGATAGCATTAAACCTCCTGTTGTGTTTGAACCGTGGTCATATACACCATATTCACCAAATGTGAATACCGCAATAAATGGAACTCCTTTTGCTTCTTTTTTCAATTGTTTTGCAACTTCATCAATTCTATCTCCAATTCCAAGTCTTCTTCCACCGCAGTGAACTAATAGATATGCTCCTGCATCTGTTGGTAATTCTTTATTTACTTCTTTCATTGTTTTTCCTGTTGAATTGATAAGTTCATCAACACTTGCTTCCATTTGAATTATTGCTGTATTTTCTGCAAGGTTTGCTCCTATATTCATTGATTTGTCTTTGTTTCCATACATTGGGTGTCTTATTGCAACTAAATCTCCTAATCTATCTTTTACTCCTAATGGTTTTGTTATTGTTGTTACTAATAGATTATCAGCATCTA
This sequence comes from uncultured Clostridium sp., assembly GCA_946487895.1. Lineage (GTDB taxonomy): Bacteria > Bacillota > Clostridia > TANB77 > CAG-508 > CAG-269. The sequence continues at coordinate 28,944 of CAMLUO010000009.1, read as the reverse complement.
AATCTTTTAATTTAGCTCCTGTCCATTCTGCATATTTTTTAATTGCTGGTACTCCATCAATTTCAACTAATGTTCTTTTGTCTTTTACTTTTGTAATTACTCCTGAATTTGTTGTTTCATTGTATTCTCCAGTGAATACATTTGCCATTGGTTTATCTGTGTAGAAAAATGCTACTGCAACTCCATCATTGAATACTGAATCATTTGTATAAATGCTCCATTTTCCTTCAACAGTATTATCTGCTGCACTTCCACCAAAGATTGGTACTCTACCAATTACGTCTTCAATTCCTTTTACATAGTCTTCTTCTTCTCCTGGTGATGCAACCATATAGAAATATGCTGGTGGTACATCTTTACCTGCATTTTTCATTGCTTCTTTAGCAACTTCTCTTCCTGTTTCTCTTGCTGATTTTTGTTTTGCTGAACCTGCTACTCCAACTTCTAGTTCTGGGTCTCCTAGAGCTAAAATTCCTGTGAATCCTTTTTCTCCTGAAATAAATCCGTCTGGTGTTATTATTCCTGCACTAGATGTGCATCCTACGATTGGTGCTGTTCCTAATTCTGATTTCGCACCTTCTAAAACTTTTTTTACATCACTATCTACTGATGTGTATAAAAATGCTACTTTTGTTTGAACTAAATCTACTACTGCTTTTTCTGCAGTTTCCTTTCCTTGTGTATAGCTGTCTTCATTTGTACTCCATGCAACATTTGATTTTAACATTTTACGTTCCTCCTTCGTAATTTTATTCTACTCAAATTATAACATAATAACCTTTTTTTACAATTAAAATAACAGAAAAGTAATATAAATGTAATATATTTGTAATTTTGTTATGAATTATATTTCCTCTTATCCTTTAAAAACAAAAAATAGCAAGATTACTTGCCATTTTTTGTTTGTTACTAGACAACATAATTCATTTAAATTAGTCTCCAAAATTAATTCCTACATTTCTAGCTGTTTTCATTAAATCATCATCCATTTGAACCCTTCTTAGATTACTTTCTTCAGTATTGCCTGAAACCGCTCCGATTTTTGTATTTTTTCCTACAACTTCTTCTAATGAAACACTATCTAATTTTCCATTTTTAATTACTGCTAATGTTCCAAATTTTCCTTCTAAAGCTAATTCCATTGCTTTTGTTCCATATTTAGTTGATAAAACTCTATCAAAAGCTGTTGGTGTTCCACCTCTTTGCATATAGCCTAAAGTTGTATTTCTTGCTTCTAATCCTGTTAGTTCCTGTAATTGCTGTGCTATTTTTTGTCCAATTCCTCCTAGTTTTGTATTGTCAACTCCTGAACCATTATCTCTTGTCCCCATAATAGTTATTTCTCCATCTTTTGGTTTTGCACCTTCTGCTACAACTACTACACTAAAGTTTTTACCTCTTTTTTTTCTATTTTCGATTTTACTTACAACACTATTTATATCATATGGAATTTCTGGAATTAGTGCAACATCTGCTCCTCCTGCAATTGCTGCTTCTAGTGCTATCCAACCAGCATATCTTCCCATAACTTCAAGTACCATTATTCTATGATGTGTTGCTCCTGTTGTATGCAATCTATCTAATGCTTCCATTGCAACTGATACTGCAGTATTATATCCAAATGTAATTTCAGTACATGCAACATCATTATCTATTGTTTTTGGTACACCTATTACATTAACGCCTTTTGTTGAAAAGTCTCTTGCTGATTTTTGTGTTCCATCTCCTCCAAGTGTAAATATACAATCAAATCCGAAATCTTTAATATTTTGTATTGCCTGGTCAGATAAATCTTTATATTCAACACTTCCATCTTCGTTTACTACTTTGTAGTTAAATAAATTTGAATTTGTTGAAGATCCAATTATTGAACCTCCTTTTGGTAATATTCCTAATGCTTCACCGTTTGCTGCTGTTGATAATAGCTCAAAATCTTTTTTTAATAATCCATTATATCCATCTATTATTCCATAACATTCTACTCCATGATTTTCAGCAGTTTTTACAATTGCTCTAATTACTGCATTAAAACCTGAAACATCTCCTCCATTTGCAAGTATTCCTACTTTTTTTAACATCTCTAAATCATTCCTTTCCTATTTACTATTTTTTTGTTATTGTTAATTACTAGTTTTTACTAGCTATTTTACTAAGAGTTATTTATTAGTTTTATTTTCTTTGCTCACTTTTATTATTATATCAATAAAAAAAATTTTTACAACAGTTTCCAAAAAATTTTTTTGGTTTTTTTGAGGACATGCTAAATCGTTGCAAAATGGTATCAAAAGGGACAGACCTTCTAAAACATTTAAAAAGTATTAGTAAATAAGTAATTGAATTTTGCAATGATTTGGCACGTCCCCAACGATGTCATTAAGTGTCAATACATTTTTCGACAAAAATATGACATAATTTTTATAGTTTTACTAAGAGGTGATAGTTATGATAAAAGAAAAAAGATTAGCAAAAAAATATACTCAAGAAAAAATGGCAACTATTCTTGGTATTAGCTTGAGACAATATGTTAGAATAGATAATGAAGAAGATTTACCTAGAAGAGATGTGCTAAAATCATTAATCAGAGAATTAGAATTAACAGATGAAGAACTTGGTAAATATATACGTGAAATGACAGAAAAAATCGCATAATTTCTGTCATTTTGCATTTTGTTCTTATACTATATGTTAGTGAACATCTAATATTCTTATTTAGTAGAAATATGTATATTTTCAATCTCCGCATTCATCTCTCTAGAAATTATATTTTGTATTTGTGCAACTTCTTCTTGAGTTAGCTCATCACTTTTTATAATAACACTAATGCTATCCCCATTTACAAAGATTATACTATTTTCAAAACCTTTAGTTTGAATTAAGTTTTCACAAATCATAATACTATTTTTAGTATCATTTATTTTTTTAATTTCATCAGTTGCTGATTGTTTCTGTGTTTCTAAGCTATTTGTACTATTTAATATATTTTCATAACTTTCTAACATTTGAGAATACATTGTATCCCTTTCTAATTTTGACTTCGTAAAATAGTCATCATCTGTACTTGTTTGAGCATTCGTCTGTGTAGTTTCATTGTTGCTATCAGAATTATCATTTGTGGTATTTGTAATACTTTCATTATTTATAGTATTTGAATTTTCTGTATTATTAATAGTATTACCATTACCTGAAGATTCATTAACAGTATCGCTATTAGATAAAACATCATTACTACTTACTAATGTTGCATCTCCAATATTTGCAGTATTTGAATCATCTCTTGCTCCCATTTGCAAACTTGCTTCAACCGATTGTTCTGCAGTATTTGTTGTATAGTTTAAATAAGCAACTGCCATTAACATTAGTGCAATTACATAAATAACAATTTGATTTTTCTTTAATAATTTCATAATTTCCTCCTTTTTGTGTTGTGGTCACTTTGGGGACAGGTTCGAAGTGACCATTTTTGCTCATAAATGGGACGCCACCTTTATTACTAATCCATTTCAAAAACTTGAATTTTGTGTGTTGCCAAACCTGTTACTGCCTCTACTGCTTGAATAATATTAGTCTTTACATTTGCCTGATTCGCTCCTTTTGCAGTTATTATCGCTCCTTCTATTTTTGGTTGCACTATTTTTTGTGTTATTGGTGTTTTTTGTCCATCTTCTTCTTGATATATTATATCTTTTTGTGTATCTGTTTCTTGGATTGTTCTTGTTCCGCCCTCTGTATCCGTTTCTTCTGTGTTACTAGTTCTTGAAGTTTCATTATACATTGCTACTACTTCACTTGATTCAGAATAATTTAAGAGAACTTTAACTTCTCCTACTCCTTGTATTTGTGATAAAATTTCTTCTAGTCTTGTTTCTAAATCTGTCTCACTTGTTCCTTGAGTTTGATTTTGATTTATCGTTTGATTATTCGTTGTAGCTAATTGCTTAGATGTATCATTATTCGATTGTTCTTTATTAGTTGTTTTATCTCCATTCCATATTATATTTATGATTACAACTGTAATAATTACCAAAACAATTAAGAAAACTAGATTTTCTATTTTTTTCTTATTATTGTTTTCTCCTGTATTTTCATCTTTACCTAGAAACTTATTTAATTTATCTTTAAACATTTCTCATTCACCTCATATTCTTCAATTAAGAATTTTTTTATATTTTGAATGTCTGTTTTTGATACATTGCTACTATTTCCATTATCTTCATTGTTGGTATCAGTTGTAGCACCTTTATTCGAAGTTTCATTATTAATACTTGTATCTATTTTTTTAATCTTTTGTATTTCAGTAACTATTTTGTTTTCTAGGTTTCCTTCTGAATTTTCATTATTCGAGGATTCTTCTTCATTATTTTCTGATTTCTTAACTTTAATTTTAATTTCTTCTATTCCTGATTCATTTTCTTCATCTGAGATAGTAGCTTTTACTTTGCAACTTTCTACTTTGTATCCTTGTTCTTCTAATTTTTGAGTTATATCTTTTTCTAATTCTTCAATATATAACTCTTCGATTCTTTTATTCATTGAAGTTTGGTCAACTTCTTCTGACTGTAATTGTGATGACGTTTCATGCTCCATTGCATATTTTTCTAAATCTATATCTTCTATATTAAATATATCTTTATTATTTATAAATGGTGATACTATATTAAATAATATATAAATTCCCATCACCATCCTTATGTATTTTTTATTTTTATTGTTCGGTAGCAACATTTCTAGGATAGAAACTATAACTATTGCTAGTCCCAAACTTTTTGCCCAAGAACTAATAAATTCTATCATTTTTTAACCTTTCTTATCTATACATCATGCCACTATTAGAAATCTTCAAAACTAAAGCCGTCCCAATAATCAACATGAAAGAAATCGAACATAAAATAGCCAAAAGTATTTTAAAAATATCTCCAATTTGTTCTAATAGTCCTGTTATCTTCGAATCTGCAATAGGTTCTGTAATTGTCGCCAGGAACTTATATGTTATACAAAGTATTGCCAATTTAAAAATAGGTGCTATACACATACCAAGTACAATAATTACTCCCACAAAACCAATTGCATTTTTTAGAATTATTCCTCCTCCCAAAACCGTATCTACTGCATCACCTAATATTTTTCCAACAACAGGTACTGCTGAACTCACTATTGCTTTTGTAGTTTTGGCTGTAATTCCATCTACACTGCTTGACATTGTTCCTTCTAAGGAAACTACTCCAACAAATATTGTTAAAATAATTCCTAAGAACCACACTATTCCTGATTTTAAGAATTTTGATAATTTGCTTATTTGTATTTTGTCAGTTAGTTTTGATAAAATAACTAAACTTGTAAATATTAGTACAAGTGGTAATATTATTGTTTGTATGATATTTCCTATAAAATTAATCATAAATAATATGATTGGTTCTATTATTCCACTTGTTGCAATACTCCCTGTATACATCATGAGAGTAATCAAAAGTGGAACTAGCATATTCATAAAAGCTACTAAATCTGTTGTTGTTTGTTTTACCATTGTTATTATTTCTGAAAAATTCGACATTACAATTGTCACAATCAATATATATTGGACATAATATATAAGTTTTGCAATACCGTCATTTTCAAGGCTTTCACTTATTGATTTTAACAAGCTATGTATTACTATAATAACTAAAATGCTAACTATAGCCTTTATGCTGTCAAATATTTCTATTCCTAATAAATTAAGTATAGCTTTTAATATACTGTTATTATCAATATTCCCTTGTATTGCTTGATTTAATATTTCGCCTATATCAATATTTTCAAAAAATTCTCCTGATGCATATTCTTTCGAGTTCTTTATAAAGTCTTGTATTCCAAATTCTTCTTGCTGTTCTTGTATTGCCTCCTGCGTACTATTTGTATTGCTTGTGTTTGATGTTTCGGTTGCAATTACTAGAGTTTCAGGAATTACAATACATATTAATGTTAAAAAAATTAATTTTATTATAAATCTTTTCATTTGTAACTCCTTTTGTCCAAATGGAAACGTCCCCAAATGGACACTTATGTAGGTAGTATTTTTAATATTATTTCTAGCAGGCTTGATATTATTGGTATTGACATTGCAATTATTATGATTTTACTTCCTATTTCGATTTTACTTGCTATTGCACCTTCTCCTGCGTCTTTGCATACACTAACTGCAAATTCTGCTAAAAATGCTATTCCTGTAATTTTTAATAATATTGCTAAAAATGTACTATTTATTGATGCTTTTGATGCTAAAGATTGTAATAGTGATGTAACTTGCGTTAGTTGGTCCATTACTAATAACAATATTAAAACTCCTACTAGTAAACTTATATATATTGCAAATTCAGGTTTATATTGTTTTAATAAAATTATTATGATAAGCGCAACTAAACCAATTCCTATTATTTTAATAATCATTTCATTCTCCCTAAAAAAGCAATGAATTTTTCTATATTTCAAGGTCTGTCCCTAATACGCAAAAATTGTTCAATTTGACATGTCCCTAAAGGTTGAAAATTGTTCTTACTGTGTCAAATAATCCACTTATTTCTTTTATAACCATTGTTAATACAATTACTAAACCTGCAAGTGTTGTCATCATCGCTTGGTCCTCTCTTCCTGCTCTTACTAATACTTGATGTAAAACTGCTACAAGTATTCCTATTGCAGCTATTTTAAATAATAAATTAATATCCATCTTTAACATTCCTTTTTATTTATCTTTATTTTTCAAACAATTGTTATCAAATTATTTATAATTTCAGAGCTTTGTTGCATTAAGCTAAAATTATCACAATTGCTAACCCTATGGTTGTCCCTAATTTTGAATATAATTTTTCATTTTTTCTTTTTTCTTCTTCAGCGTCTTTAATTTGTGTATTTAAAAAATTTTGTGTTATTTCTATTTGACTTATTTGTCCTTCACTATCTGTTTGTCCTAGCAATTTTGATAATGTTTTTAAAACTTGTTTATCTTCTTTAGAAAAGTTACAATCACTTTCATCTATTGTTTCTTCCCATGCTTGACTTGCATTTTTTTCTTTCATTTTTTCTTTTGCTTTTTTAAATATATTTGATATGTTTGAACTTGAATTTTTTGATATTTCTCCAAATATTTCCGGTATTGGTTCATATGTAAATTTTATTTTTGATTCAAAAATATTTAATGCATTTTTCATTTCTTCTAATTCATTTAATCTATATACATATTTTTTTGATAAAAATCTTCCTATTAAAGTACATGCTACTAATAGTAAAAATAGCATAAAATATTTTATAACTAACACCATGTCTTAAATTTCCTTTCTTAATTATCTTGTCCATTTCACTTTTACAATATTTTATGCATATACTTAATTAAATAGAACTTAAAAAGTAAATTATATAAAAATAATTTTTTCGATTTGTTTATTTTCTAATAAACTATTTATATATTTATTTTGTTTTATATCATTCATATCTTTTCCATGCATTGTAAAAACGCCCTTTACTCCTGAAATCATAGCTTCGCCGAATGGCATCAATATCTTCTTTAGAACCAATTTCATCACAAGCTATTACTTCTGGTGACATAGAACGAATTAGCATTTTTATTCCCTTTGATTTTGATATATTCTCAATTACATCTGTTCTTATCCCTATGTCATTTTGTGGCATACCTTTATATATCGCTGCAATTTCTCCTCTTTCATCCACCACTCCACAAGTTTTCCCATTGAAATTCATTTCTTCAATTCCATTACTGATTCTTCTTATTACATCTCTTAATACAGTTGTTTTTCCCTTTCCTGGTGGAGAAACAATTAGTGTATTGTATATAGTGTTTTCTTCTTTATTGATAATTTCTTCTAAAAATTTATTTCCACAACCTAAAATTTGTCTTGCTATTCTGAAATTAAAACTTGTAATATATTTTAAGTTTATAATTTTCCCATCTTCTACTACTGCTGTTCCTGTTAAACCAATCCTATGTCCGCCTTTGATAGTTAAATATCCATTGCAAATTTGATTTTTGTATGCATATATTGAATTTTCACATAATTTTTCTAATGTTTGCATTATTTCTGTTTGTGAAATTTTATAATCTATTAAGATGTCTGCTTGTCTTAGTTTTAAAATTATTGGTCTATTAACTCTAATTCTTATTTCTTGTAATTGTGGTTGTATAGCTTGGTTTTGAAGTGATACATTTTTTAGTAATTGATATAATTGATTGGGAAAATATCTTATTATTTCATCTATATCTTGCACTTTTACCCCTTCCTTTTATAATTTTAGACAAATAAAAAGAAGCATATTTATTTTATTATATGCTTCTTTTTCATTTTAAGAACTTATTTTATTGTTTATTTATAACAACTCTGTATATTAAGCCTGTATTGGAATCTAGTTCAAACTCTACCCTATATAAAGTCTCTGTTTCTATTGTACTCTTAATTAATGTAATATTCTGTTCTGTTGCTTCATATTCTTCACCATCAAAATGAATTTCTGTAATTTGAGGATTATTATTTCTATTATTTTCAGTTTCTTCAGATTCATTACTTTCTGAATTACTATCTTCATAACCATTATTTAAAGCTATAGTTGATAATAAGCCTCTTACAGTAACACCTCTTTGACTTGTTCCCTCATATAAGTAGAATTTTTCATTAAATTCTGTTGCTTCGACTTCTGAAAGTTGATTCCTTGACTGTATTCCTAAAACATCTGATAATATCTGTGTTGGTAGTACAAAGTACAATGGGTTCTGTTCTGCTGTTGCTCCCAATTGTTCCATTTGATTTTGGTTTACAGCTACTAATCTGTCTTGAATTGCATTTAATAAGCCTGATACATATTCTTCATCTTGGTCATTAAGTATTACTGCATTTTGTGCTGAAAAATCTTCAATATCAACTGCTTCTGCAAATTGTACAGAATTATTTATTGTATATTTATAATTTAAATCTTCATTTTGATTTTTTCCTTGTACTGATATTTCATAACTTTCATTTACATTATTTGAATTTATGCCATTAAATCTAGCTACTAATCCTAGATTTAAATTTTTATCTGTATTATTTAATAAATTAATTGTTGCATTATATGTTTCTTGTCCTTCACTTTCTGTTCTTTCTAAATAAAGTTCTAATGATTCTTGTTTTATTTCTAGTCCACTTACTTTACCATTATTTTTGTATACAGTAATTTCTATTTCACCAATTTCTGTATTATTTAAATCCTCAATTAGATTATCAATATCTGTTGTTCTTATCTTTGAAGAACTTTGTTGTAAGCCTAATAATGCATTTAACTGGTCTAGTGTGTTTTCATCATCTTTTAATGTTTCTAAAATTTGTGTCAATACATTCTTTAACTCATCACCTGTTAATGATAATCTGTATCCAACTTTATTTTCTTCACTTATTTTAGAAAACTTACCATTTTCTATCTGATTTATTATATTATCAAAATATGTTGTTTTTAAACTTTGAATTTGGTCATAAGGAATTTGTATATTTTGCAAACTTGCAACTGTATCAACAAAACTTAAATCTATGTCATCTGCTCCTTGAAGTTCTTGTCCATCTCTAATTGCAATATACTTGCTTCCTATATATTCTGATTGTATTCCTTGCATATCATTTGATTTTCTATAATAAAACGGAAATTTAACATCATTTGAATAGTTCAAGTTAATATTTTGTTCATTTTTTGCATTTGGTTTATTCATTTTTCCAGAAAAACTTATATTGAAGTTATCAAGTGCGTCATCATTTTGTCCTAAATCTGGAAGTGATATATCAAAATCTATATTTCCATTATCTTCATATGGAGTATTTTGCTTTTTATCTAGATATTGTTTTAATCCATCACCTATGAATCCATTTTCTTGCTGCACTATCTGTGCAGTATATTTAAAAAATAGTTCTTTATTACTTTTAAATAAATCTGTCAAGAAATATAAGCAACTAAATGTAATTCCTAGCACTAATATAAAAATTACAATTATTATTGCAATTTTCAATCCTTTATTTTTACTTGTACTTTGTTTTTTCTCTTTGTTTTTCTTTTGATTCATAATAACCTCCAACACAGAATTTTATTCTTCCCAGTTATGATATATATTAGAAACATCATCTAAGTCTTCTAGTCTTTCTATTAATCTTTCCATTTTTTCTGCACCTTTTTCGTCAAGGCTAACTGTTGTTGTTGGAACCATTTGTACTTGCGCTTCTAAGAATTCAAAACCTGCTTCTTCAAGTTTTTCACGTACTGCTGAAAAATCTGCTGGGTCTGTTGTAATTTCATATATTTCTTCTGATGCAACAAAATCTTCTGCTCCTGCGTCTAATGCAAGCATCATTAATTCGTCTTCGTCCATGTCTGTTGAAGCTTTTTCTATTACTATTACTCCTTTTTTATTGAACATATATGATACGCATCCTGTTGTTCCTAAGTTTCCTCCTGATTTGTCAAATGCATGTCTTACGTCTGCTGCTGTTCTATTTTTATTATCTGTTGCAGCTTCTACAATTACTGCCACTCCATTTGGTCCATATCCTTCATATGTAATTTCTTCATAGTTTTCATTGCTTGTTGATGCTTTTCTTATTGCGTTATTTATTGTGTCGTTTGGCATGTTTGCTGCTTTACATTTTGCTATTACATTTTTTAGTTTTGAGTTTCCTGCTGGATCTGGTCCTCCTTCTTTTACTGCTATTAATAATTCTCTTCCTAGTTTTGTAAATATTTTTCCTCTTGCTGCGTCTGCTTTTCCTTTTTTGGCTTGTATATTATGCCATTTACTGTGTCCTGACATTTTTTATTCCTCCCTTTATTTTGTTTTTATTTATATTGTTTTTAGCAAATTTATTAGTTTGTTAATTCTAAAATATTTTATCATACTTTTTTTGGTTTGTGTAGTATTTTTTGTAAATTGTAGGATAAATCCAAATTTTTTCTTTCTTTTTATTATTATATTAAATTTGTAGTAAATAGAAGAACACATAAAAAATGAATACATCCAATTTTATGTGTTCTTAATTGATAGCCATTAAATTAGCTCATCTTCGTCTGAAATCTGGTTTGCGATTTCTTTCAATTCTTTCTATTTGTTTTATTCTTATTCTCAAATTACTTTCCGATTGTGTTATTTGTTTTTTGATTTCTTCATGAGAATATATTACTCCTTTTGTTTTCTTTTTTGCTTTTTGTGGCATATCAATCCGCATGATTTATTCTCCTTTCAAAATTTTGATGAAGTTTTATTAGATACATTTACTCCTTATGGAATTTATAAAATAATATCATACATTTTTATTACTTGCAAATCTATTTTCTTTCTACAAATTGTTCTACTTTCATGTGAAGATGATATTTATCTCTCAAATCTGCTATTTCTTTCATCATTGGAGATTTATGATGTGCATCTAATGCTTCCTGACTCTCCCATCTATCTATTAATAAAACTGTCTCCCTATCATCCATTGGAAAGAAATACTCATATTTCTTATTTCCTTCTTCAGTTCTAACTCTATCTACAACTCCTTTTTCTACCATTTCCTCTGCAAACTTTTTTGCGGCTCCATTCTCTCCAGTATAATAAATATTTATTGTTAAACTCATAAATTAACACGCTCCTACAATACAATGTTATTTTTATCATTTTCCTTCTAATTCATCAAGTTTATATAATTCTTTTAATGGAATATTGTTTTTCTCTGCCAATTCTTTCATACTTTCATATTCAGGATAAATATAAGTTTCCCCTTTATTAATTACTTTTTTTACTTTTAATTTTCCATACTTTGTATCTATTTCTTCAAATTTTCTTCCTAATTCTGTACGAGATTCAAAACGATACCTTATTCCTATTGTAGTTGTTTCCCTAAATATTATGTTTTGTAATTTAAACATATCTTCTTTTTTGCAAGCAACTGTTAATCTATATGCTGGTCGGTTTTTCTTCATAAATATTGGTGTATAAAATACATCTAACGCACCATTTTTAAATAATTTTTCAGATGTATATCCTAGTATTTCTCCGCTACAGTCATCAACATTTGTTTCCATTACCACAAAGTTTTCATTTGATTCTTGCATATCTCCATAATATACTTTTAGAACATTTGGAATTTTTAAGTCTTTTGAACCTGCTCCCCAACCTATTTTTCTGTTGTCATTGCAGGTAAATTTGTAAATTCTTCTGCAAGTTCTGCTATAATTGCAGCTCCAGTTGGTGTAACTAATTCTGTGTCTATATCTATTTGCCTGAATTTAACATTCGAATTTGCAAATATTTCACTTGTAGCTGGTACTGGAACAGACATTGTACTATGTGCACATTCTATAAAACCATATCCATCATTTACAATACTTGATATAATTTTATTAGGATTGATTTTATCTATTAAAATTGCTGTTCCGACAATGTCTACAATAGAATCAATTGCACCAACTTCGTGAAAATGTACTTCTTCTAATGGTTTATTATGAACTTTACTTTCAGCTTTTGCTACTCTTAAAAATATTCTTTTTGCTAAGTCTTTTATTTTCTCGTTTAAACTGCTTTCTTCTATTATTTTATTTACATCTGCTAAATTTCTATGTTCGTGATGATGATGTTGTTCACTTTCATTATGATGTTCTTCATGCTCGTGAATATGATGTTCATGTCCATACTCATCTTTTCCATCTACTATTACATTTATATATGTTCCTGTTATTCCATTTTTAACTTTTTTAGATATTTCTATTTTATATCCATCCGTATTCAATTTTTTTAATTCTTCAATTAAATATTGTTCATCACCAATTATTTCTGTTAATGCCCCAAGTACCATATTTCCACTTATACCACTTGAACAATCAAAATATAATGTTTTCAAATTAAATCTTCCTTTCGTATTTTTTAGTGAACAAATCTAGTAAGAAGCGTATGATATGAGATTTCAGTCCTCTCATATCACTTTGAAATCTTAATCTACATTTATTAATTCATATTCTCTTGTTCCAATTCCAAGTTCAGCTGCAGCTTCTATTGTATGAACTCCATGTAGAGATTCAATTCTCTTTATTAAAACATCTTTTCCTGGATCTTCTGAATTATATACCAAATCTAAAGATGCTTGGTCTATTGCGACTGGATCTAAAGATGCTAATATTCCAATATCCTTCATACAAGGAGCTGATGCATTTCCATCACAATCACAGTCTTTTGAAATATTTTTCATAACATTAATAAATGCCATATTTCCTTTAAAATGTGCTACTACTGATGATGCAGCATCTGCCATTGCCTCTAAAAATCTGTCTTGCTCTGGTAAATTGTCAAATAATTTAGTTTGTTCATTTGTTACTCCAGCTGTATGAATTAACGTTTTTCCTGTAGTGCTAAATCTGGTCCTTCTGCATCCATTAAATCAAATTTGAAATATTTATCCCACTCATGTTCCTTGATTAATTCTAAATGCTTTTCTGTATAATTTCTTGCACCTTCATAAGCAGTATTACATTCTACAATTGTTCCATTTACTTTATGAATTAGGTCTTTTATTAAATTTGGATTTAAGAAATAATGTCCTCCCGCTTCTCCTGTTGATAATTTTACTGCAACTTTTCCTTTTAATTCTTGTCCTAATGCTTCATATATTTTAATTAGATTTTCTGAAGTAATCTCCTTTGTAAAGAAAACTTTTGATTTTTCCATTTTCTATCCTTCCTTTCTTTTCATATTTAAAAAAATATGATTTTATATATAATTATATATCATTTAGAGTTTACTCCAAGTCAATACTTTTTTGATATTTTTACATATCACTGTTTTTTTTCATGTTCTAATAAATATTTCTTTTTATCTATTCCACCTGCATATCCAGTCAAATCTCCATTTGTTCTCACAACTCTATGACATGGAATTATTATGGAAATTGGATTGTGTCCAACAGCTCCTCCAACTGCTTGTGCTGACATTTTATTAATTCCTTTTTGTTTTGCAATTTCTTCAGCAATTTTTTTGTATGTAGTGACTTTACCATAAGGTATATCACATAATATTTTCCAAACTGTTTTTCTGAATTCGCTTCCCATTGGGTTAAATTCTAATTCTTTTATACTTGGTTTTTCTTTATTAAAATATCTGTCTAACCATTTCTTTGCTTTAAGTAATGTTTTATCATTTTCGTTTTCTTTCATTTCTTCTGAAAAATTAGACTTATAGTATTTTTGCCCTTCAATCCATAATCCTATTAGTTTGCCCTCTTTGCTTGCTAGTAATAGGTCTCCTATTGGTGATTTATAGTGTGCTGTATAAATCATTTAATATCACTTCCTATTTATATATAATAGATATTATTTCTAGAATATACTCTGCTGGTCTCCTTGCAAAATTTCAAAATTCATGTTATCAATATCATCTTCTGTCCTAAGTTCTTTGTCCACCACTACTGACTTTTTATTTCCATTATAATATTCATGCTTTAATACATAATTAACTTCAAATTTAGATACAATTTCTTTATTAATATTATGTCCAGGTGCAATTAGTTGAACATTATTCTCTTTTAAAATTGAAAACATAACATTCCATAAGAAAACCGCACTTGTTGCTCCAAATGGATTATCTGCAATAATTACTTTTTTAGATTTGTTTGAATTTTCTTTTCTTGTTAGCATACTAATATATGAAATTATACATACGGCGAACATAAAGTAAATGGCATTAACTTGTCCATCTGAACCTAAGTCATCTTCCCACTTTTTGTATGTTGAGTTTTCTGGTATATCTTCAATTTTATATAATTTTACACTTGCCTTGTCCATATTTACAATTTGTGATACCAATGCTTTTGAAGATAAACTTTCATTTAATTGTTCTTTATTCATTTTATCAGGATTTTCTTCCATTTCTTTTACTAGGTCATAAATATATTCTTTCATTTTATTCAATTTTTCTTCTTTTTCGTATTCAAATAAATCTAGTTTAATAATATTTGTATCTTTTCCATTTATTTTTATTCTAGATAAACCTGGCAATTTTTCTAAATCTCTTACTATAGTTTCTGCTTTTTCAAAACATTTAGTGATGAAGTTCTCTTGATAACTTTCAAGAAGTTTTAATGCTTCTTCTATATGCCTAATTTTTTCTTCTAATGTTTCAATAATTGTAGTAATACCATTACCAATAATCTTGGTTTCAGATAGCTTAGTTGGAATTTTTAGATTTTCAATTTTTTCTAATACATCCTGTTTTATATAAAATTCAGCTACTTGTTCTTTAATATAATTTATATATTCTGAGAAATCTGTAGTTAATTTATTTACAACTTTATTAATCTTTTTTCTTTCCTCCAAGATTCGTTTATATGTAAATACCTCATTTTCCAATAGATTTTCTGTGTCTACATTGAATCCTTCTATTTCATTTTCTTTAACAAAACTATCTAACATCATAAATTCTTTATCTAGCCTATTTACTTCTTCTTCCACATTTTCAATTTTTGAACTTAATTCTTTTATTTGCTTTTTATTTAACCTAAATTTTATATTATTTTCTTCCATTTTTTTATCTATAATATTAAGTTCTGTAATTCTAGTTTCTTCCAAATATGTTTCGTTTTTTTCTTTTTGCAATTTTTCTACTAAAATTGTAATCTGACCTAATAATTGTTGTTTTTCTCTTTCTTTTTCTGTTAAAAAATCGTTAACTCTATTGAACTCTTTTTCAAGGGCATCTATCTTGCTATTTAATTCTTCTAAAATAGTGTCAGGCACTTTTGAAAAACTTTCATTTTTAGATGAAAAATAATCTATTGTGCAATTATTTTCTTTGATGGCTTTTTGGCATTTTTCCATCATTTCTGTTCTTATTTTAATCATTTCTTGAAGTCCATTTAGTTCTTGATTTGAGTTTTTCATTTGGCTGTCATATGCTTCAAAATGATTTTTTAATATCTCAAAATCTTCATTGCTCACATCTGTTTGTTTAAATTCTGGTAAATTAGTATAAGTTTTCTCGAAATTTTCTTTTAACATTCCAAGTTCTCTTATTTTGTTTTTTATTTCTTCTAAAGCATTTTCTAATGTTGTTACCGCTTCTTCTTTTTCTTGCAAATTCTCTTTTTGTGCTTCATAATCTTTTTTAGCAAGTTCTTTTTTAGATTTTAATTGTTTAACTTCATTTTGTAGTTTCTCTAATTCTTCTAATTTTTTTATTTTTTGCGATACTAACTCATATTTATCATTTTGCTTTTCTAATAATTTTTCAAGTTTTTCTAGCTTTTCTTTTCCATCTTGTATTGAGTTATTAATTTCTTTTATTTTATTTTCGTTTTCTTTTATATGTTTTTCTATGTCAGTTTTATTCTTATATATAGATTCTACAAATTCTTCACTATATGTTTCATTAAAACTTTTTATTTCGTCTAAATATTTTCTTAAATTTTCTTCCTTTTCATTATGCTTTTTAATTTTTTCTTCTAATAAAGATATGTCTTTATTTAGAGTTTCTTTATATTGTTCAATTTTTTCTGTTTCCATATTTTGATAAATACTTTTTTGTATTGGGAAAATTATGTCTTTTTCTTCATATGTCCATTCTTTTCTTAGCATTTCAATACTTATAATTGGTACTAAATTTTCTAATTCTATGTCTAAACCTTTATTTTTTATTTTTCTAAAAGTTTCATCATCAATAAATATAGAATATATTAATAATGGGTTTTTATCTAGAACTTCTTTTCTTTTATTTTCTTTTATCTTTTTTAATTCTTCTATACCAGTTACAATGTAATTACATTTATCTTCTAACTTTTGTTTTAAAGCAAAAATATCTTCATTTGGAATAACCATATTGTATTTTTCAATTAATTCTAATTTTTTTGTCTTCATTTGTTTTTCTATTTGTTTTATACTTCTATTCTTTTCTTCTGCTTGTAATTCATTTCTTAACTTATCTTCTAGTTTTTGTATATTTTCTACTTGAAAGGTTTTTACTAATTTTTCTAAACTATTTTTTTCTTCTTCATATTCTTGAACTTTTTCTTTTGCTAATTTTAGTCTTTCATCCCATAATCTACCACTTGATTTAATTTTTTCTAATTCTACTTTTTTGTCAACTTCTTCTCTTTGTAGTTTTTCTATCTGCTCTTTATTTTGTTCGGTTTCTTCTTTTATTTTGTTTAAATATTCCTTACTTTTTTCTATGCTATCCTCAACATTTAATAATAGTCTTAAGTCTCCTTCTTCTGTAATTTCATTAGTTATAATGTCAATGTTATCTTGTTTATTTGACATTTCATTGTCTATAGTTTCAATTTTACTACTAAAAAGACTTAAAGTATCTCTTGCTTGATTTTCTTGTCTTTTAGCAATTATTTTTGCTTCTTCTTTTTGTTCTTTTATTTCTTGTTTTTCTTTATATTCTTTGCTTATTTGCTCTAATTTTTCTTTTAGTGCTAATTTATAATTATAACCATATAATTCATATTTTTGTTTTACTTCATCTTCATTTAGATTAAGATTATCTATTTTTAATTTTATTTGTTCTATATCTTCTTTGTTTTTAGAATATTCTACATATTCATTTTGTGCTTTTGCAAGCTCTCTTCTTCTTTTTTCTCCTTTGTATTTTTCTTCTACTTTAGTTTTTTCTGAATCTAAATCATGAATTTTTTTATTTAGTTCATCTTGTTTATAATATAATTTATCTATTTCTAGTTTACCAAGTGTTCTTTCTATTAATATATTCTCTTTTTTTAATTCTTCTATTTTATCCCTTTCATTTTGAATTTTACTTTTTAATTTATCTTCCTTTTCTTTGTTAAATACAAGTGCTTCATAAGCCTTTCTATCTATTTTATCAATTTTTGAAAATTCTTCTCTTAACATTTCATTTTTTTCGTTTAAATTATTGTACATCTCTCTTACTTGTATAAATTCATTTTTATTGTCACTTTTCTTCCTAAATTCAGTTAAATTATCTTTTAATTCAATTAATGTATCTGCTAATTGATTTTCTTGTTTTTCTTCTTCGTTATTTTGCATATTGACATCATCTATAATCTTAATTAAGAAATTTTCAATTAATTTTCTTGAAGTTTTATTTTCTTTAAAATATTTTTCTATGTAATTTTCAGAAACATTTATCTCTGAAATTAGTTTCCATTCTGCTGGTATTAGACCATAATAGCTGATGTATTTCATATATTCTTTTTTACTATCAAATACTTTTATTGGTAAATCTTCTTTTCTCATATTTGCAAATAGTTGTCTTAATTTGTCATATGACATATATGTATTTTCTCCATTTTCTTTTTCTACAAGTGGCATATATTTTATATCATATCTATTTTCATCATTATAGAAATAGCAATAATTATAATAATCTATTTCGAGTTTATCTTCTGAATTGTTTTCTTCATCTCCTACGTCTTGCTTTTTTCTTGCACAAAATCCAGTTAGCATATATTTATATTGATAGCCTTCATCTAAAATCCATTCAACTAAACAGTGTGATGTTCTTCTTGGATTTCCTCCTGCAAATATATTTTTTACTGGTTTTTCTTTTTTTAAATATGTATTTGGTATTACTGTTTGTAAAAGCATTAATAAAAGTAATGATTTTCCACCTGTATTCATTAAATCATATGTTGTTGATTTTCCGTCTAATCTCATCATAAAATTGTCATATATTCCTTTTGCATCATTAAAATTTACATTTACTAACCTTAGTCTATTGATGTGTGGCATTTTCGTCACCTCCTAAATTATATACATATTCTAATAGTTTGTTTTTGTTTTCTTTGCTATTTTCAAAATAGAAATATACAATTGCTTTAAATCTTGTTGTAATTGAAATGATTTGTCTTTCTTCATTAAAATTTATTAATTTTTCTTCTTCTAGAAAATTAAGTACTAGTTTTACAAAAGAGATTTTATCATTTTTTCCTCCTAACACAATATCTTCTCTTGCATCTTGTAGCCTTTCCCATACATTTTTTATATCAACAAAATTGTATTCATTTTCTTTACTTGTTTTTTCAATATCTTCTTTTACTAAACTTTGAAATTTTATTTCTATTGTTTCTAATAATTCACTTAAATTTAAATAGCTTCTTGGCGAATTTAATCCAGATTCTCTATAAAAGCATGTTAGTATTGTTAAAATTATGAAATACATTAAATAAATATCTTCATTTTTATTTATCATCTTTATTTTCTTTTTTAATTCTTCATTTGTATATCCAAATATTTTATTATCTAACATTACACATAAATTCAATGTGTTGTCCATTCTGTATATATCAAATCCCATTTTTTCAGCTATTTTGTCAGTCAAATTTCCAATCTCAGACGAATTTACATATTTTTGATATAATGATAGATTTTTTTCTTTTGATATCTCTTTATTTTGAATCAAAGTATTTATTATCTCTAGTGCTACATCTAAATTTTCATCCATTTCCATATTTATCACATTCCCTTCTTAAATAACATATCTGTTATCTTTAATCCATTTCCTAAATCTATATCTTCTTCTTTTGGGATGATTGTTATTGTAGGAAAATGAAATTCTTCAAAAATTTCATCTTCACTTTCTTTTAGATATTTTTTTCTATTCAAATAAATCACAAATGCTATAAAATCCCCATTATACAAACTTTTTTCACCATAGTTTTTAGTAATAAAATCTGCAAATCGTTTTAAAGTTATCTCATTTTTTGATTTTAATAATATCAATAAGTTTTGAAAATAAAATTTAAAATTACTAATTACTCTTTTTGTAGTTATTTTATCAATTGTTTCTATTTCTTTTACTTCTATTTTTTCTTTTACTATTTCTTCTTTTTCTGTTTTACTTAATTTTTGATTTTCTAATGATTTCATTGGATTAAATGTTTTTATTTTCTTTGGTTGTAAAAATGGTAATATAAAATATATTAGTTTTTCGGGATTATCGGTTTTGCTAATTACTTTTTCAAATTCTTGTTCAAATTTAAATTTCTCTGAAAATGCACTTTTAGCTCTCATATCAATAATTTCATCATGCTTTTTCGTCATATCTATTGCTTCTTGCAAAAGTTTTGTGTGAGAAGAAACTGCTTTATTTAATTCTTTTTCAATGTTCCTTATGATTGTTAATGTTTTGTTTTCTTTTTCAGTTAAGTTTTTCGTCCCTTCTTTTGCTATATAATCCATATATATATTTTTTACAAGTGTAGATACTTCTCCAAAAAGTTCCTCTTCTTCTTCAAATTGTCCAATTACTCCTTCATGATATCTAGAATATTCTTTGATTCCTTCTTTTCCTCCATACATTAGTCCTTCAAGTATTAAGTCTTTTTGTTCTATTTTTCTTTTTACTTCAATATTTAATCTTCTTACAGTGTCATATGCATAATTAAATGAGCCCTTTTCTATTTGTTTTCTAAATAAAATTAAATTCATCGTAACTTGAAGTGAATCAGGAAATTCTTTTGTTTTTAAATAAAAGTCTATTCCTTGAGCTGTTATATAGTAATTTAATTTATTGTTTTCTCCTAATCTTATTTCTATGTATTTAATATATCTTTCTTTTTCTTCTTTTTCTTTTAGACTATAATATGTGAACACAAAATTATTACCATTATTTTGTGCTATATCTAAAATTAAATTTACTACTTTCTTTAAAATATCTTCTTTTAATTTTTTGTTATAAACTTTTTCTATAAAATAGCCTATATAATCATATATTTCCTTGTATTCTATCCTTTTTCCACTTAGTTTTCCAACATAAAGCAAAAAAGAAAGCAAACCAATAAAAACTCCTGTCAAATCAAAACCGAAGTTTTCAGATTCTGCTTTCAATTTTTTTGTTATAATAAAATATGGATAATATATTTTTATGTTCTCTTCTCTATCATCTATTTCATTTATAACATCTTTTACAATTTCACTATACATTTGCTCTTTTAATTCTTCTTCTGTAAAAACATCTTGATTACCCATTTTTACATCATTCCTTCCTAAGGTACAAAACCGGTTGGAAAAGAATTAAATTTTGGCTAGGAAAACAAGTTTGAAATTTATGAGGCGTACTATCTGTACGTTGATTAAATTTCAAATGAAGTTCGCCACTGCGCAACGCCAAAATTGTAATTATTTTTCAACCTTACTTCCAAAACTCCACCTTTTCTATTATTCAATACTCTTTATTGCTACTTCATAATTAAATACTTCTTGTGGTATATATTTTTTATTATTAAATATTTCAATTAGTTTATCCTTATATTTTTTATCAAATTCATTTATGAATTTTTCTATTTTATCTTGATTGATATTTTGGTTTTTTCTAACTTTTTCTGGAGTTCTTTCAATATCTAAAATCGTTTCATACCCTTTTGTGTATGCAGAAATATTATATTTGCTATATTTTTCTTTTAAAGATACATAGATATTTATTCCTTCAAAATCAATATCTCCAAAGTAATAGATATTATCTTTTGAATCTATTTTAAATTCCTCTATATATGAAAAACTTTTTAATATCTTTTTTCCTTCTCCATAAATTATCATATATATGTTTTCTATTTTCAACTTTTGAATAGCTTTTACTATTGTCCAAAATGTATCTTTATTTTCTATTATTAATATTGTTTTATTTTTTAATTTTCTAATTTCGTACTCTGTATTAATATAATAGAAAAATGGTTCATATGTATCATAAGCATATAAGTCTTTGTATGTTAGTCCTAATTTTTTCAGTATTTCTTCATTTTCTTTTAAGCATTTCTCATTTTTATATATTTGATAAGACCTTTCATTTACTGTTATTGTTTCAATCTTTCTTCCATTTGTTTGTTTTATAAATTTATTAATTGGTATTATTATTTCTTTATTTTTCATGTATTCTTTTGGATGTTTTAAAAAATAGTCTATTTTTATTTTTTTATCTAATTTTAAAATTTCTTCTTTTATTTTTTCTTCATTTTCTTCTTTTAATTTTAAAATTTTGTATTTTACAAAACTGCCTTGAAGGTTTTTATTTGTTGTTTTTAATGGTTGTATGTATCCTTTTTCTTCTAAATTTTTTAGGATGTTATTTATGATTTTGTCACTTTGCGGTGTATATGGTAATTTTAGTTTTTCATATACTTCACTTAGATTCATGGTTTTTGTCTTTTTTTGTAATATGTATTTTATTAGTTTTTCTTCTATTTCCATATTTATATTATTCATACTTTAGATTCCTTTTCTTTGAATTCGAAAGTATTATATCATACTTTTATGTAAATTTCCAGTTTTTTCTAAAATTTATATGCAAAACACTGCATATAATGGTACTGATTTGATATTATTTTCAAATCCAAAATTTTTCTCAGAAATTCTTATTGCATAATTAGGTTTATAATTCTTCATATAAATATCCAAACTTCTAGATTTAGTATGAGTGCTTGTTTTTACTTCAATAGGTATAATGTCTATTCCCTTTTGAATAACAAAATCAAGTTCTGCCTTTCCTTCTGATTCCCAATAATAAGAAACATACCCTTTCTTTCTTAATTCATTTGCTACATAATGTTCTGTAAGTGGTCCCATAGCAATCATTGTAGGTGTATTACTTAAATCTATCTGATATAAAGGATATCCTGCTTTGTTTACAAATAATCCTACATCACTCATATATAATTTAAATGATGCTAAATCTTTATGCATTTCTAATGGTAATTCTGGATTAGTTTTATATATTTGATTAACGATACCACTATTTTTTAGCCATAATATTGCTTCTCCAAATATGCTTGAAGTTCCTCCTCTTGCAATAACTTTATATTGAAACTTTTGATTATCTTTTGCTAATTGCACTGGAATTGAGTTAAATGCAGATATTATTCTATTAGATAAACTACTATCTGCATATTTTGTCATATCTCTTTCATATGATTCTAATATTTCAGTTTGAATGTCTATTGCAGATATTGTTTTTTGTTCATCTAAATATGTTTGAACCACTTCTGGCATTCCACCAATAACTAGATATGTTCTATATAATTTTAAACATAATTCATGAATATCTTTATCCATTCTTTTATTATTCTCAAAATGATTTTGTATTTCAGCAATCAATTCTTTTCTACCTACTGCTATTAAAAATTCTTTGAAAGATAATGGATACATATCTATCATTTGAACTTTGCCTACTGGAAAAGAATAGTTTTCTCTATTTATTGCTATTCCTAATAATGAACCTGCTGCAATAATATGATATTCATTAGCATCTTCACAAAAATATTTTAATGCTGTTAGAGCTCTTTCATTTGCTTGTATTTCATCAAAAAATATTAATGTCTTTCCAGGAATTATTTTTTCGCCATAAAATAATTCCAATTTATTTATTAAATATTTTGCATTAATATCATCTTCAATTTGAGAACTAAATTCTTTATTTGTTTCAAAATTCACATAAATCAAATTATCATAATATTTTTTTCCAAATTGTTTTATAATATATGTTTTTCCTACTTGTCTAGCTCCATGAATTATGAGTGGTTTTCTATTTGAAGATTCTTTCCATTTTATTAAATCATTTATAATTTCTCTTTCCATAAGAACACCTTCTTTTCTTAACTTTTCTCAATACATTATACCATATAAGTTCAAAAAAATCAATTGTGTTATGTATTTTTTGGAACTTATACATATTAAAATGTTGTATAACTATTTTTAGGGAAAATAATTCTTACCTCTGTTCCTATATCCTTTTCTGAATTTAGTTCTATACCAAGACCTAATTTATCACATAATTTTTTGCATAAATATAAACCAATGCCGGTTGATTTTTGTCCAACAATTCTTCCATTTTCTCCTGTAAATCCTCTTTCAAATACTCTTGTTATTTCGCCTTTTTTTATACCAATTCCGTTATCTTTTATATATAGAATTACTTTATCATTTTTTGTTTTAGAATATATCTCTATTTTCTTGTTTTCTTTTTTAGAATACTTAATAGCATTTTGTATGATTTGGTTGATTATAAATGTTGCCCATTTGCTATCTGTATATACTTCTTGCTCTATATCTTTTAATTCCAATGCTACTTTTTCATTAAGTAATGTAGTTTTATTTTTTAGGATGCTACCTGATACTATTTCTTTTAAATTGGTTTTATTTATAATATAATCTTTTTCAACTGCATTACTTCTTGCATAAAATAGTGCTTGTTCTATGTAATTTTCCACTTTATCTAATTCTTCATCGATACTTTTTGTTATAGCATTTTTATTGTTTTCAATAATCATCTTACTTGCAGCTATTGGTATTTTTACTTCATGAATCCATAATTCAATATATTCTTTGTATTCTTCTTGAATATTTTTATAGTAGTTCACGTTTTCTAGCATAGACTTCCCAGTATCTTGTATTGTTTCTTTCAAAATTTTTCCTTCTATAAAGTTTGGAGTCTTAATAATTTCTGAGATTAAATATTTTTCATTTAATTCGTCCATGTTTGCTTTTAGTTGATTATAAAAGTGTTGCTTGTTTTTATATTCTACAAAAATTGAAATTCCTACCACTAAAATTATTATTATAGCAATATATATTTGTGCGATTATTCCAATATTATAAGCAAGTAATAATATTTCTATACTGATTAGAGCTAATATTACGGTTACAATTAGCAATATCTTGTCTTTTATAAAATCTCTAAATTTCATTTTAATAAATACCCCTGTCCTCTTTTTGTTTCTATTTTATCTTTTACTCCTAATTCTTCTAACTTTGTTCTTAACCTTTTTATATTTACATTTAGTGTATTATCATCAATAAATTCTTCACTTTCCCATAAGTAGTCCATGATTTCATCTCTTGATACAACTTTTTCTTTATGTGTGCTTAAATAATACAAAATGCTATACTCATTTTTTGTCAAGTCAATCTTTTTGCTATCTTTTTCTATTACTCTTTCTGCTATATTTAATACAAATCCATTGCAATCAATTTTTTCTGGATTTTTTCCTGAGTTTTCATTTCTTTTTAATAATCCTGTTATTTTTGCAAGTAGTATTTGTATGTTATATGGTTTTGTTACATATTGGTCTGCCCCATAATTTAAGCTCATTAGCTCGTCTATCTCATTGTCTCTACTTGTTACCATGATAATAGGTACATTTGATAATTTTCTTACTTCCTTACATACAAATTCACCATCTGCATATGGCAGATTTATATCTAGTAATACTAAATCTGCGTTTTCATTTAATATATCTTGTATGGTATTATCAAATTTTTCTAATCCTTTTGCTTGAAATCCATTTTTATTTAAGAATGTCTCAAGTTCTTGTCTTAATTTTTTATCATCTTCGACTATTAGAATTTTTTGCATTTTATTCCTCCTATTTATATTCCAAATTCTTTTGCATATTGAACAGTGCCTTTTATTTCTGCATCTGTGTCATTTAGTTTTATAGCCATAAAGTTTTCATTAGATACTTCAAAAGGTGCTTTTATTCCATATTGTATTGCTGGAACATATCCAAACTTTGGATAATATGTTTCACTTCCTAAAACAATAGAATAATGGTATCCTAATTCTTTAGCTATTTTATGACCTTGTTGTATTAGTTTGCTTCCTATTCCTTGTTTTTGGTATTCTGGTAATACCGCAAGTGGTGCTAAGGCTAGTTCTTCATGGTTTCCTATTTTTATTTTTGTAAATAAAATATGTCCTACAATTTTATTGTCTTTTATTGCAACTAGTGATAATTCCGGAATAAAACTATCACTATTTCTTAAAGCCACTACTAAGTCTTGTTCATTTCCGTCACTATGTTCTGCAGTTTCAAATGCTGTTTTTACAACATTATATATTTCTTCATAATCATTTTTATTTTCTTGTCTGATTTCTACCATATTCTTTCTCCTTAAATTCAGTTTTTTACAAATCTTTATTATTCTTTAATAAAACCTTATTTATTATTGCAATATAAATAATCAAATATGAAATTGAGACTAGAAAACCTGCTAGAACATCACTTGTATAGTGAACACCTAGATAAATTCTACTCATTCCAATTAAAACAATTAGAATTCCTAATATTGATATTATTCCCCATTTCAGATATTTATTTTTTATATACTTAAAAGCTAAATATATTATAAATCCATAAAAAGCCATACTAACCATTGAATGTCCTGATGGAAAACTATATCCACTTTCATTTATAAGCCTATATTCAGTTGGTCTAGGTCTTTGTAAAATGCCTTTTAGTATAATATTTAATACCGCGACAACTATTAAGTTAATCCAAATTGCAATACCTATTTTTTTATTTTTTATTATAATAAATAATATTGCCGCTACTGAAACTAAACATATAGTTCCTCCCAAATTAGTAATAAATTTTACTATCGGTGTTATAGAATCAGATATTAAATATGATACTAAATTATATCCTATTATATCTCCATTCATTATTTCTTTATTGAATACATCTTCTGCTAAAGCAAGGAATCCTATTAAACATATAAATAATATTATCCATTTTAAATTTGTTTCCATAAACTTTTTTATATTTTCTTTCATTTTACATTCTTCCTTTTTTATATACTCTAACACAAAAGCAAGTAATTATCAACTAACTACTTGCTCGTCAAAATGTTATCTTTTATAAATTAAGATTTATTCTAATATAACAGTTTCATGTTCTTTTAATGACTTTGGAATATCTATAACTCTTTGATTTGATGAACCTTTCCATTTTAAAATAGGAGAATGTAATTCATCATGATATGTTCCATCTACTAATACATCAACATAGTTTAAAACTTCTTTATCTTTTAAATCTTTTTCAAAATTATATCCTGACCATACCCATAGATTTTTATTTGGATATTTTTCTTTAAAAGCTTTTGCAAGTTTTGTAGTACCTTCTATGTTTAACGGATTCATAGGCTCACCACCTAATATAGATAACCCTTTTATTTCATCTCTATCACATAAATCTAATACTTTATTAACCGTATCATCAGTAAATTCTTTACCACCTTCAAAGTCCCAAGTTTCAGGATTAAAACAATTTTTACAATGGAATTGACATCCTTGCATAAATATAGATACTCTTACTCCTGGTCCATTTGAAATATCCATTTTTCTAATTAGATTGTATCTCATAATTATGCCTCCTTATTATCTATATGTAAAACTCTCTCTTTTATTTCTTGAGTTCTACCTTTATTCCAGAAATTAGTTCCAATATAACCACAAGTACGTCTTGCAACATTTAAAGTGTTATGGTCTCTATTACCACAATTTGGACAATACCATTCTAAATTATCATCAATTAAAATCTCTCCTGTATAACCACATTTTTGACAGTAATCTGATTTAGTATTAAGTTCTGCATACATAATATTATCATAGATAAATTTAATAATTTCTACAACTACATCTATGTTGTTTTGTAAATTTGGTGTTTCTACATATGAAATTGCTCCACCTGGACTTAATTTTTGGAATTCGCTTTCTAGTTTCAATTTAGAGAATGCATCTATTTCTTCAAATACTGGCACATGATATGAATTTGTAATATATCCTCTATCTGTTATTCCTTTAACTGTTCCAAATCTTTCTTTTAAACATTTAGCAAATTTATATGTTGTAGATTCTATTGGTGTACCATAAACTGAATAATCTATATCTTCTTCTTTTTTCCATTTATTAGTCATGTCATTTAAATGTTGCATAACTTTTAGTCCAAATTCTTTTCCTTCTCCATTATCAGTATGAGAATGTCCTGTCATAACTTTTACACATTCATATAATCCTGCATATCCTAAAGAAATTGTTGAATATCCATGATGTAGTAATTCGTGAATTGACTCACCTTTTTCTAATCTTGCTAAAGCTCCATTTTGCCATAATATAGGTGCTACATCACTTGTTACTGTACTTAATCTTTTATGTCTTATTTGTAGAGCTTTGTGGCATAACTCTAATCTTTCATCAAATATTTTCCAGAATTCATCCATATCGCCATCAGCAGAAAGTGCAACATCTGGTAAGTTTATTGTAACAACTCCTTGGTTGAATCTTCCATAATATTTTCCTTTTCCTTCAACATAGTTTTTAGCTTTTGCGATATTTCCTAAGCTCATTGTTCTATCTGGAGTAAGGAATGACCTACATCCCATACATGGATAACATTCTCCATCTCCTAGTTCATTTTTCTTTAATTCTTTCATTACCTTTTCTGAGATATAGTCTGGAACCATTCTTTTTGCTGTACATTCAGCAGCAAGTTTTGTCAAATACCAATATTTACTGTCTTCATGTATATTATCTTCTTCAAGAACATATAGAAGTTTTGGGAATGCTGGTGTTATATATACACCTTTTTCGTTTTTAAATCCTAATATTCTTTGTTTTAAAAACTCTTCAATTATCATTGCTAGTTCTTCTTTATATTCTTCTGTTTCTCCTAAATACATATTTACTGATAGGAATGGTGCTTGTCCATTTGTATTTGTCATAGAATTTACTTGATAATTAAAGGTCTGTACTCCATCTTCAACTTCTTTTCTAGTATCTTCTCTTGCGAATTTTTCACAATCTTCTTTGCTCAAGTTTCTTTTTTGATATTTTTTATAGTATTTTTCATAACTTAGTTTTACAAATGGTGCTAAATGTGATAATGAAACTGTTGCTCCTCCATAACTTGATGAAGTAACTGCTAAGATAATTTGAGTTGCGATTGTTGCTGCTGTGATGAATCTATGTGGTTTTTCTATCATTACTCCATTGATGGCCGTTCCATTTTGTAACATGTCATCTAAGTTAATTAATTCACAATTGTGTAAAGCATTTTGTGCAAAATAGTCTGCATCATGGAAGTGGATAATTCCTTTATCATGTGCTTCAACTATTTCTTCTGGAAGTAAAAATCTTCTTGTAATGTCTGTACTTGTTATTCCTGCTAA
>CAMLUO010000008.1 GCA_946487895.1 uncultured Clostridium sp. | reverse complement strand
CTTCTTTTCTTCCTTCTTCCCTCGCTCTTTTAAAATCTCTTTCTATTACTTTTTGCGCATGTAACATTCCTTCTTTTCTCCCTTCTTCTCTCGCTCTTTTAAAATCTCTTTCTATAACCATTTGTGCATGTAACATAACATCTTCACCTTCCCTTTCTATCAAAATTTTCTCAATTTCTTCTATCTCATCTTTAGTTAACCTACCATACAATAAATATTTAACTTCTTTCGCAAATTCTTTTCGTTCTACTTTATCCTTTATATGTTCAGCCATTCTTTTTATCGTTTCTATTATTTCTACTGTATTGTTTTTTCTTTCAATCACCGACATTCTTGCTACTGCTGTTCCATCTTTAATTGCTTCTTCTTCATCTCGTATGTCAATTAAATTATACCCAGTTATTATATCTACTCCTTTTAAATGCTTAAACTCTACTTGTACTTCTTCTAACTTATTTTTAGCTGTCCATTTTGTTTGTCCAGTATATAATACTAAGGGTATCACTCTTGGTATTAGCATTTCTTCAGATTTTTTTGATAAATTTTCTCTTTTTCTCGCTCTAATAATTTCTAAACTATATTCAGTTAGCCTTTCAGCCATTAATTTATCTACTTTTGTTTGATGTTCAATTAAGAAGAACACTTCCCTATTTTTTAATTTAAAAACTATATCTGATTCCTTTTCTTCATAGGAAGTAGTTATATATTTTGTATCATACCTTTCAATCATTTCTTCTGTTATCTTTTCTTTTGGCTCTAAATATTTATTTATTAATTTAACAATTTCTTTTTTATTACTCAATATTTCCCTAAATAATTTATCATGTTTATGATGTTGATTTTTCGTATTTTTATTTACATCTAGCTTATATTTTTCACTATTATCATTTAATCCAATAACTTCTTCTTTAAAAAAATATCGTTCTAATATAAAATATTCTCTAAGTGAATATACTATCATATCTTTTCTCCTTTCATTATATATTTATAGCACTATAAAATCAATATTTATTTTATAGTAAATTGATGGTTTTAAATTTAATTTCCTTCAATTTTCTCTTTTTTTCTTTTTAATTTACACTTTTTTATTTTTTTGGAAATTTATTGATTAGAAATTCTGAAACAAATTATATTATTTACTTATCTTAACATAAATTATATATACTACGTCTATAACTTTATGTCAATAGTTTTTTATCTTTTTTTCAAACTTTTCATCGCAAAATTCGACATTTTATATAACAATCTCAAATTTCCACAAACAAATATTTGACATTTCATTTTTTTGTGATATAATATGTACAAATGTTTGGTATGTGAGGATAAAAAATGGATATATATGAAAAACTAAAGATACTAGCAGATTCTGCAAAATATGATGCTTCCTGTAGTTCTAGTGGAAGCAATAGAAAAAACAAAAACAATGGAATTGGAAATGGTCATGTTTCTGGAATTTGTCATAGTTGGGGTGCTGATGGAAGATGTATTTCACTATTAAAAATTTTAATGACAAATTCATGTATGTATGACTGCAAATATTGTATTAATCGTGCAACAAACTCTGTTAAAAGAGCCACTTTCACACCACGAGAAATAGCAGATTTAACTATAAACTTTTATAAGAGAAATTATATAGAAGGTTTATTTTTAAGTTCTGCAGTTATAAAATCTCCAGATTATACAATGGAAATGTTAATTCAAACTGCAACTATACTAAGAAATGAATATAATTTTAACGGATATATTCACTGTAAAACAATACCTGGATGTAGCAAAGAATTAATTGATAAACTAGGAGCATTGGTCGATAGAATGAGTATTAATATTGAATTACCTTCTAATGATAGCTTAAAATTACTTGCTCCACAAAAAGAAAAAACAGGTATTTTAAAACCTATGAATTATATTTCAAATAATATACAAGAAAACAAATTAATTAAAAGTAGATTTAAACCTAAATTTGTACCTGCAGGTCAAACCACCCAAATGATTATTGGAGCAACACCTGAAAGTGATTTAAAAATTCTAAAACTTTCTGAAGGATTATATCAGAAGCTAAAATTAAAAAGAGTATATTATTCTGCATATATAAGTGTAAATAATGATAGAAACCTTCCTACTTTAGAAGCTCCTCCTCTACTTCGTGAAAATAGATTATATCAAGCTGATTGGCTTTTACGTTTCTATGGCTTTAAAGCTGATGAACTTTTAGATGAAGCTCATCCTAATTTCAACCATATATTAGACCCAAAATGCGATTGGGCTCTAAGACATATTGACCAATTTCCTATTGAAATAAATACTGCAGATTATTTTACTTTACTTAGAATTCCGGGAATTGGAGTTATTTCAGCTAAAAAAATTATACGAGCAAGGCGAACTTTTTTACTAGATTTTGAAGCACTAAAAAAGCTAGGAGTTGTTTTAAAACGCGCAAAATATTTTATAACTTGTAAAGGTAAATATTTTAATAAAGTATATAAATTTAATCAGAATTTCATTGAAACAAATTTAGTATATCAAGAAAAAGTTGATAATAATAGGAAATTAAATTATGAACAATTATCTTTGTTCAATAATAATTTAAACTCTTATAGTACTATGACAAATGAAAAAACTTTGTTATTTAACAAATTACAACCTACAAAGGAGGATAAAATAAAATGTCTAACTGGAAACTTATAAACAAAACTTATTTATATGATGGAACTTTTGATGGTCTCCTAACTATTGTTTTTGATTCATATTCAAATAAAACATTGCCACAAAAAATTTATAATGTTAATGAATATACCCAAAATTTTTTAGACAAAACAGAATACATAGAAACAGATTATGAAAAATCTCAAAGAGTTTTTACTGGTATAGAAAAGAATATTTGTTATGAAGCATTATATAATAGTTACAATGCCTTTTTATCAAATGAAAAGGATAAAGAAATATATATTTTAAAATATTTATGTAATGGCTTTGACATAGGTCCAAAAATCAATAATATGCTAACAGTTTCTTATGTTTTCAAAGTTATTAACATGAGAAGACGAGCTTTAGCTGAATGCCACAAATTGAAAGGTTTATTGCGCTTTCAAGAAATCGGTAAAAACCTTTGTTATGCTAAAATCCATCCTGATAATAATATTATTGAACCACTAGGACATCATTTTATTAACCGCCTACCTTCTATGAATTTTATAATTCATGATAAAAATAGAGAAATTTGTTTTATTTATAACTGCAAAGAATACAGAATTATAGATAGTTCAAATTTGAAAATACCTGAAATCTCAGAACAAGAAAAAATTTATCAAGATTTGTGGAAAATGTTTTTTAAAACTATTGCTATTAAAGAAAGAAAAAACTCAAGATGTCAAATGCAATTTATGCCTAAAAAATATTGGAAAGATTTAGTTGAACTTCAGTAGCATTACTTTTTAACTATTTTTGTTCAAAAGGGACATAACCTTCATTTTTAAGATTTACTATTTTTCTAGGTCTGTCCCTTTACTTCATTTTCTGTTCTTTTTGGAATGTCCCTATTGAGCAAAATTAACTACAATCTCTCCTACTCCTGCATCTATACTAACTTTTTGATTACCACTTCCTATAACATTCTTACTTACTGCTTTTTCATTATCTACTATAACAGCCCCAATTCCAACTGAAGGAATAATCATATAATTATCTCTGTCACCTAATAAATTTAATTCTAATTTTCCTACACCAGAATCAATATCAGCTCTATTCATAACTTCTGTTGTTATTTCAGCATTTCCAACACCTGCTTCAAAATCTAATCTTTCCGCCCTTGAATTTTCAACAATAATTTCTCCTGCTCCACCTTCAATATCTAATTCATCTGCAACTACGTTTTTAATAACAACTCTTCCTCCACCAGTTTCTATTTTAACCTTTTTTCCATAAAGTTGTTCTATATTACTTTCATTTATACTTACTTTTATTTCTGCACTCTCAAATTCATAGTTATCTGGTATACTTATTATAATTTCTGGTACAATATTCCTGCTCTTAAAGAAGTCCATACTTGTAATTGTATCATCTTCTATTTTTAAATTACTACCACTTTGCTCAGAATAAATTTTATTACTACCATTTCTTATTTCCACTTTTAAGTTGTTAGTTAATGTATTATCAACAACTATATCAAATTTACAAAGACTTAGTTCAACATCTAATTTTTTTATATCTGTATAGTCGTAATTTTGACTTTCAATAATCTCATTACTATCAGAATTTACAATATCATTGCTATTATTCCAGCTTTCTTCTAGTTGGCTTATTCCTATAGTTATTCCAAAAATTGCTGTTAATGTAAAAATTATTGCACTAATTATTATCACACATAAATATATTCCAAAAGCTATTGCTCCATATTTGATAATTTTTTGAAATGTTGTCATTTTATTTCAACACCTCCAAACATACAAAAGCTATTAATATATATTGTTGGTAAATTCTCTTTATATTCTCTTTTTAACTTATTACTAACTCCTCCAAATATTGGTGTTGATTTTACTTTTATATTGACTCCTTCTGGAACTATTATATCTATCCCACCAAATATTGCTGATGCATTTATTATTTGATCTTTGCTTATTGTAGCTTTATACAAATCTAATTTCACACTTCCAAATACTGCATCTAAATTTGCACCTTTAAATTCTTGTCCTGAATAATCAGCATTTTGAGAACTAAAAGTTGCACAATATTCTTCATTTTCTAAATTTTCATTATTTATTTTTTTAACTTTTTCTTTTATTTTTTCTCCTGCTACATTTTTAAATATTAATGATACTCCAATTACAACTAATATGAATGGGAATATTAATTTACTAATTAATGAAAAAGATAAAATGTTCTGTGCTGATAACAATAATACTACTCCTATACACAACCATATAAAACTCCATAATTTGCTATCATTTTTTATTAGTCCTATAATACTTGGTATTATTATAATAAGTGTCCACCAGCCTCTAAAAAATATGTTTATATGTGTAATTCCTGTTGCATTTAAACCTATAATAATTCCTAATACAATTAATACTATCCCCCATAAAATATTACCTACTTTTTTCATAAAAAATCCCCTTTCTATAAATATTATTAAAGATATGTCCCTAACTGGACATTTTTGTCCAAAAGGAAACGTCCCCAAATGGACAAATCTTCTTCTTCAGTTAAAACCACATCAAATTTTTCATTGTATAGCCTTAAATTTTCTTGACTTTCCATTTCTTTAGTTAATATTCCTATCATTAAAGTTGTATCTTTCTCTTTTTCATCTACCATTTTTATATCTTCTATTAAATCTCCAATAAGCATTTTATACTGCTTGTCCCTTACTTTCCCATAAAATTCTTCTGGTAAATGTCCACTCATTGTCTTGTTTAATGTATGTATCATTTTTGAATCATCGAATTTTGTTACTTTTCCATTATCATCAAATTCTATAAAATTACTTATTATATACATTGTATCATTAAACAAACAATTATTATCTTTTAAAAATTGTTCAATTGAATTTCCTATACCAGCTGATAAAATTATTACTGGTATTTTATTGTCATGTGCTAAAATTAATAGCTCCTTTGTTCCTTTTCTAAATTTAACATCACTTGCCTGTATTGAATTTTTTATTTGCTCTTTTGTTAGATTATATTTATAATACAAATCCATACATTCAGAATACCATATTTCCATTTGTTTCAATTTTTCTTCTTTACTAATAGTATAATCCATTTCAATTGGTCTATATTTTTTATATAGCTTATCCATATCACTTCTTATTCCTTGTTCTACAAACTTTGGATTTGCAACGGCATCCCAAGAATCTGAACTATCATAAGAAGTGATCGTTTTATCGAAATCCATTACTATATATGTATTATTTTTATTTAGATTTAATTGATTTATTTTATTATTATTTAAATATTTCATTGTATTACCTCATTCATTACTTTAGCTAAATATTTCATACTTGTTAAACATTGTTCTAATGTATTTCCAGTTGCTCCAACTTCTATTATACTTGCATATTTTCCTGTATGCTGATTATATCTTGATTTTGTAAGCATTATTGGTTTAAATAGTCCTGGATACATTTCTTCTGCTTTTTCTTGAATTTTAATTGCAAATTTTAAATTTTGATTCCAATTTGGATGCCATAGTCCCCCTGCATTTGTTCCTATAACAAACATAAGTTGAGCTGCTTCGTCTGTATCTCCTATTCTGACTGTTGGTGCATAATCACTTCTCGAACCAATTGCATCTCTATGTACATCTATTATAATATCTGCAGACGTTGTTTGCAAGATATTTTGTACAGTTTTTAAAGAACGTGTATAAGAACCATTATATGCTGGATAATCATGATAATCTGTACTATGCACAACATTATAATTATATTGTTTTAATTGAGTTTCCAATTCTGTTCCTACTCTTGTTACTGTAAAATTCAAATCTGTTGTTCTGTAATTTCCTGTTGGTGTATATGGATATGCTTCACTTGATGTATAGCTCTCACAGCTATGTGTATGGAACAATACTATATTCTTATTTTCAATTGTAATATCTGGTGTTAGCATTTCTTGTGTTAATGTATAATCTGTTCCATTTTTTATTTTTACTTTTCCATATTCTACATTGTATGATTCTGTTATTGGATTATTTGTTATTACTTCAGTTTTTACTCCTGCTTCTTCTACTCCGTGTATTTTGGTTTGTCGTTTCTTGTGCTATATCTTGTGACAATGTATTTTCTGAAATATCTTGCGCATTTTGCAAATCTTCGCCATTATTTGCATTTTCCATATTTTCTATTCCTTTTATAGAGCTAATTTGTGTTTCTAAAACCCCTTGTAATATATCCTGTCTACTATGGTCATCTTCTTTAGCTACTTTACTATATTCTTCATTTATATTTGCCATTGTCGGTACAGCTTGTTCAAAACACCCAAGAAAACTTTGCTCTGACAACATACTTATTCCATTTTTTACTTCATTTACTATTCTATTTTCTTCTTTATTATTATCATTTTTCGAAAAAAACTTACTAACAACAACCACTACGATGATTGTTGTTAGTAAGCCTATAAAATACTTTATTAAATCTCGCATTTTTAATATAGTAACATTAAACATATTTTTTCTCCTTAGTTTTAAAATCTACTATATTATATATATGCTTGACTTTTTTTCTGTATTCCTTTTTATACTTTTTTCCAGAACCAATCTAAACTATTATCAATACTTTTTTTGCCAGTTGTTTTTGCTTCTATATCATCAACCCATAAATATGAGAAAAATGTTATTAAAACAAATACAAAATCAATTGCAATACATCTAGACAATGTTGTAATCATATATCTAAATTCTTCTGACAATGTTGCTATTTGTGCTACATGTATAACTAGAATTACTAAATATACAAATAACATTATAGCTGCAACATAACTTTTCTTTATTTCTTGTGCCAAAAATATTAATAATACCGTTGCTGCTAACATTAAAATTAATGTTAATGGATTTGAAATATCAAAAATAAACATATTTAATTCCCCCATTTTTCTTCTGTTTTTATGCATTAATAGTATCACTTTTTAAATATTTAATCAACTAATTTTATATTACGTTTATATTACAAAATGATTACACCACAAAACAATTACTTAAGCTTCTCTTCAATTAAATCTGCTATCTCTCTTGCTTTTTTTGTAATATATTCCTGATCTTCTCCTTCAATCATAACTCTAACTAGAGGTTCCGTTCCTGATGGTCTAATTAGAACCCTTCCATTTCCAGCAAATTCTTTTTCTAGCTTTTCAATTGCTTCTTTTATTGTTGCATCTTTTTCATAATCATATTTCTTATCAGCATTTACTTTAGCATTTATTAATACTTGTGGATATAGCTTAACCATATTTCCTAATTCTGATGCTTTTTTATCTTCTTCTAAAATTGCTTGTATTAACATTAGTGAAGTTAAAATACCATCTCCTGTTGGATTATAATCTAATAAAATAACATGACCAGATTGTTCTCCTCCTAAGTTAAATCCATTTTTTAGCATTTCTTCAAGAACATATCTATCTCCAACTTTAGTTTGTAATAATTCTAATCCGTTATCTCTTGCATATTTATTTAATCCTAAATTACTCATTACTGTTGCAACTATTGTATCTTTGTTTAATTTTCCTTTTTTTCTTAAACTATTAGAAATAATAGCTAGCAACTTATCTCCATCAATTTCATTTCCATTTTCATCAACAGCTAAACAACGGTCTCCATCACCATCATAAGCAATACCTAAACTTAGTTTGTTATCAACAACAAATTTCTTTAATCCATCCAAATGAGTAGAACCACAATTATCATTTATATTTATTCCGTCTGGATGATTATTTATAATTTTATATGGTATCCCTAAAACTTTAAATACTTTTTCAGCCACAACAGATGTTGCACCATTTGCAGTGTCTAGACCTACTATAAAATCCTTCTTCATATTTTGGTCAATTACGTCATCAAAATGTTTTCTGAAGAAATAAACATATTCATCCATTAATTCAAGAGCATATTCTGAAACTCCAATTTTATCATTAACTGCTGTTAATTCTTCTAATTTTCCAGATTCCATTACTTCTTCTATTTCTTCTTCTAAAGAATCTGGTATTTTCATTCCCTTATTACTAAAATATTTAATTCCATTAAATTCATATGTATTATGTGATGCTGAAATAACGACACTTGCATCTGCATTTAGTTTTCTTGTTAAATATGCTACTGCTGGTGTTGGTATAACTCCTAAAAGTTTTACATTTGCACCATAACTTAAAAATCCTGCTACCATTGCACTTTCAATTAATGTTCCAGATATACGTGTATCTCTACCAATTAAAATTGTTGGTGTATGGTCAGTGTGTTTTGATAACACGTATGCTCCTGCCTTTGCTACTTTATATACTAACTCTGGTGATAATTCTGTATTTGCAATTCTTCTGATTCCATCTGTTCCAAAGTATTTTCTCATAGTTTTCTACTTCCTCTCTACCCCTATTTTTTGAAATTCATAATAATTTTTTCTTTTAAAGATAATTCCACAGGTATTGGCTCATCTATATTTATTCTTTTGTTTTTCAAAACTAATGATGGATTTGTATTTGTTAGTTCTTCTAATTTTTCTTCACCAATTAAATCATTTAATTCAACTAATATTTCTGGTATTCTAGGATAAATAGTGTTTTGTCTATGTACGTCTGATCCTAAAAAATGTATCATCTTATTTTCAAAAAACTTCCTAACTATTATTTTAGCTTTTTCTCCATATTGTCCTATTATACTTCCATAATTTGCTTGCATCAGTACACCTTTTTGAATTAAATCATATATTAATTCTGGATCCTTTTGTACAAATGAATATCTTTCTGGATGTGCTAAAATTGGTACTAATTTACATTGTAACATTTGATACACTAAGTCATACAAATTCATTGGTTCTGCATTTAATGGCATCTCGAATAACACATAACTTGTATCATTAATTGTTGATGCTTTGCCTTCTTCTAATAATTTTATGATGTTTTCTGATAAATATATCTCATTTCCTAAATATAGCCTTATATCTATATTTTTAGCTTGCAAATTTTCATAAATAGCATTAACCCATACTTCCCTTTCAGGTGTATCTGTTTCATAATAGTTTTCCATATAATGTGAGGTTGAAATAATTGCATCAAACCCCACATTTTTTGCTTCTTTAATTAAATTAAATGTTTCTTCGATACTTCTTGATCCATCGTCAATATTTGGTAATATATGTGAATGTAAATCTATCATCTTGCTTCTTCCCCTTTTGTACTTTATTCTATTTTATTTCAAATTCTTTTTCTCATTGTCTATATATTCATTAATTTGTTTTAAAATATCATTCGTTCTTTCTAGTGATATCTCACTAGAAGTATTAACTTTTATATTTCTTTGTAAATCATCTTTGTTACGGTTTAAATTTTCGCTTTTATTCTCTAATCCTGTTGTATTTTGTATTCTTTTTTGTGTGCTTGTATTATTTGAGCTTTGTGCACGTAAATTACTTTTCATTGCTTTCCTCATATCACTTTTTGCTTTTGACATTTCTGTTGATCCATAGTAATATGATTGTTCATATTTTTTAGCAGCTATTGGTACTTTATTAACTACCACTCCTGCAATCTTTCCACCTACATTTTGTATATTTTGAATTGCTCTTCTTAAATTATCCTTTTTAGTTTGTTTACATGCTGTAACTATAATTGTTGAATCCACTAATCTAGTTATAATTAGAGAGTCAGTTACTAATTCATTTGGTGTTCCATCAATTATTACTATATCACATAATTCTTTCAATTGTTCTAATAGATCTACCATTTGTGGTGAAATTAGTAATTCTGATGGATTTGGAGGAATATTTCCGGCTGGCATAACAAATAAATTATCAACTTCTGTATCTTGGACATAATCAGCAATATCTGTTATATCTCTTTCTTCATCATCAATATCTACACCAGATAAGTAATTTGAAAGTCCTGGTATTGGTGAAATACCAAAAATATTATATTGTCTACCTTTTCTCATATCTGCATCAATTAAAACAACTTTCTTTCCTGCTTGTGCAAAAGTAACTGCTAAATTTGATGCAACCCAACTTTTACCTTCACCTGGAAAAGTTGATGTAACTAAAATAGTTTTTAATTTTCCTTTTGTATTCATAAATTGTATATTTGTTCTTAATGTTCTAAAAACCTCTGAAATAGGAGATTTCGGATCTAATTCTGCTATTAATTCCTTTTTCATTATTTTCTACCTCCTTTTTTCTTTTTCTTTTGCATATCTGCACCATATATAGGTATAGATGCTAATACTGGTAACTTAAACTGTTTTTCTATATCATCTGCTGTTTTTATTGTAGTATCAAGCATATTAGCAATTAATACATATATTACAGCTACTACTATTCCTATAAAAGCAAAAATTACAACATCTTTCGTATGATTTATATTAGATGGTCCTGTTGGTGTCTCTGCTTCATCAACAATATGTACGTTGTTAATATTATATATTTCAGCTACTTTATCTGAAAATACTTTTGCTATTTCATTTGCTATATCTGCTGCATATTCTGGATTTAAATTTGTTACTGATATTTCTAAAACTTCTGTATCTTCTACTGAACTTACAGTTACATTATTTTTTAGACTTTCCCATGAAATATCAATACCAAGATTTGATATAACTTGTCCTAATACATCTTTACTTCTAACTAATACACTATATGTAGATACTAGTTTTGAGTTCAATGTTATATCTGTTGTTGTTATTGAATTAGTAGTATTCGTTGTACTTTGATTCTCTCCGTTTGATGTTGCTAATACTAGTGTTGTTGATGATGTATATACTGGTGTTACAAACCCCATTGTATATATTATACCTATTACTGCAAATATTAATATTATTAATATTATCTGTACCTTTTTACTCCAAAATATTTCAAATAATTCTTTTAAATCTAATTCTTCCATACTTCCTCCCTTTTTTCTCTTTTCTTTTGATTTTTACTTTTATTGTATAGGAAAAATCGACTTTTATCTTGACTCTATATAAGATTTTTCCGTATACAAAAAGGTTAATTTTCTTATAGTATACATTTAAATTCTTATTTTGACAATATATTTTAATAAAAATTATCTTCCTATTGAATAATATTCTACTCCATTTTCTTTCATTTCTTTCAAATCATATATATTTCTTCCATCATACACAAGTGGTGTTTTCATTAATTTTTTATATTCTCCTGGTTTAATATTTTTTATTTCATTCCATTCAGTAAAAATAAAGCACACATTTGCATTTTTTAATGCTTCTTCTGGACTTTTAACATAATTTATTTCTGTAGGATATTTCTTTCTATAATTTTCTTCTCCTACTGGATCATATGCATAAATATTAGCACCTTTTTCTAATAACAATTTCACATTATCTAAAGATGGAGCCTCTCTTAAATCATCTGTTCCTGGTTTAAATGTTAGTCCTAATACAGCTACTTTTAATCCACTAAATGTTATCAATCTGTCACATGCTTTTTTGTACAATTTTGTTTTTTGTTCAGCGTTCACATCTACTGCAGCTTCCACTGTTCTTAATTTATATCCATGTTGTTTTGCAAGATATTTTAAAGCTTTTGTATCTTTTGGAAAACAACTTCCTCCATATCCTATTCCTGCTTTTAAGAAATTTGCTCCTATTCTTGGATCATAACTCATTCCTTTAGCTACATCTTCTATATTTGCTCCTACTAATTCACAAAGGTTAGCTATATCATTCATATATGAAATTTTTAAAGCTAAAAAATCATTTGAAGCATATTTTATCATTTCCGCACTTCTTCTATTAACAGATACAATTGGTAAATTAAAAGGTTCGTAAATTTCCATTAACATTTTTTCTGCTTCTTTACTTTCTGTTCCAATTACTATTCTTTTAGCTTCTAAAGTATCTTTAACTGCTCTACCCTGAGCTAAAAATTCAGGATTGCTTGCAACTTCAACTTTTACATCATGTACTAAAAAATCTTTAATAAATTGTTCAACTTTATCATTTGTACCTATTGGTACTGTTGATTTTACAACTATCAAACAATCTTTTTCAATACTTTCTGCTATTTGTCTTGATACTGTTGCAATATATGATAAATTAGCTGAACCGTCTGGTTGTTCTGGTGTTCCTACTCCTATAAATATTGCATCTGCATCTTTGTATGCTGATTTATAGTCTGTTGTATAATCTAATCTTCCGGCTTTATGATTTTTTTCCATTAATTCTTGTAGTCCTTCTTCATATATCGGTAAAATATTCTTTTTCATTACTTCTACTTTTCTTTCATCTACATCAACACAAGTTACTTGATGTCCTCTTTCTGCAAAACATACTCCTGCTACTAATCCTACATATCCAGTTCCTGCTACTGAAATTTTGTATTTTTTCATTTTTATCTGTTCCTCCTTTTTCATAAATTGTTATTTTATAAGTAAATTAATATATTTATTATTAATCCTTAATAATATAATATTAGCTATTATCGTTACAAAAATCATGATCAAAAATATACTCCAATCTCCCATACTAGGAATTAACAGACTTACATACCATTTCACAGGTATATGCATATAATAAATTCCTGTACTCAAATTTCTAAGTAAAGTTGTATTTATTCTCTTAAATCTTATATTCTTATTTTTTATACATATTATTAGCAATATTGTTGCAATAAATATAATTGATACAAATATACTATGGTCATCCTTATAATTTTTTCCTCTTATAAATGTTACTTCTAATATTTGTGTTAATATAAAAAATATAAGTAGTATGTATAATTTTGTATTGCTTATCCTATATATTTTATTTTCATAAAATGCAACACATATTCCCACTGTAAATAAAGGAAATCCAACGAATATACCATTTCTAACCATAGTAAATATTTTTATAATTATATCTATAATATATTGTATTTGTGTTCCTTCAATTAAGAAATAGTAGCTATTTCCTAATAACGCTATACTGTATAAAATTATACTAAAAAATATGGCAAGTTTCATTTTATTTTTCTTTAAAAATATATAATCTATACATATAGCTACTATTAATGCTAAGACAAACCATATATGATATCCATTAAATAGATTTAATCTTAAAATTTTTAATGCAAACAATACTATATTCCCATCAAATTTTATCTCTGTAATTATTACATATGGTAACAGTATTAGTGACCAAAAAATAAATGGTATTAGCAATCTTTTTACTTGTTTAATAGAATTTTCTTTTAATCTATTTTTATCTTTTAAATATTTTTTTCCAAATAAAAATCCTGATGCTATAAAAAAGAATGGTACTGCTATTCTAAATATTATATTTTCTATATACCATTGAATTGAACTATTTTCATTGCTTACGATTCCTGAATGTATTCCCACAATAAAAATTGCACATATAAATTTCATTACATCAATTAATTCAAATTTGTCATTTTTATTAAATATTTCTTTTTTACTATTTATCGTATTCATCTTAATTATCCTTATATAATTCTTTATT
This sequence comes from uncultured Clostridium sp., assembly GCA_946487895.1. Lineage (GTDB taxonomy): Bacteria > Bacillota > Clostridia > TANB77 > CAG-508 > CAG-269. Next base: position 22,287 of record CAMLUO010000008.1, on the reverse strand, counting down.
TTCTTTGTACCATTCTACAAATTTTTTAATTCCTTCTTCAAATGTAGTTTTTGGTTCATATCCTATTAGTTGTTTTGCTTTTGATGTATCTGCATATGTTCTATCTACATCTCCTAGTTGCATTGGTAATTGTTTTATTTTAGGTTCTACATTTAAAGTTTTGGCAATTATCTCTATCATTTCTTTTAAAGATGTGGGAGATGAATTACCTATATTTAGAATTTCATATACATCTTCATGATTTAATGTATATTCACATGATTTAACAATTCCATCTACTATATCATCTACATACGTATAATCTCTAGAAGTTGTCCCATCACCAAACATTGGTATTTCTTTATCTTCCAACATTAATCTTGTAAATTTATTTATTGCTAAATCTGGTCTTTGCTTAGGTCCATAAACAGTAAAGAATCTAAGCATTATTATATTCATGTCATATAATTTATGATATACATGTGTCATTACTTCATTTGCTTTTTTAGTTGCTGCATATGGACTAATTGCAAAGTCTACTATCATATTTTCTTTAAATGGAACTTCTTTGCAATTTCCATATACACTACTAGAAGATGCAAATACTCCATTTTTTACATCATGTAATTTCATCTCTTCTAATATGTTTTGTGTTCCCATACAATTTACCTCTTGGTATAAGATTGGATTTTCAATAGATGGTCTTACTCCTGCCATTGCAGCTAAATGCATTACTACATCTATTTTGTTTTCATCAAATATCTTTTTTATTACAACTCTATCTCTTATATCATTTTTATATAATTTAAATTCGGTATTTTTTGATAGTTCTTTTATGTTATTTTCTTTTATTTTTGGATTATAGAAGTCACAAAAATTATCTATTGTAACTACTTTATTTCCTTTTTCCAATAATTTTTGACTTAATGTAGAACCTATAAAACCTGCTCCACCTGTGATAAAATATGTACTCATTATTTTTAATTTCACTCCTTAATATATTAAATATTTTTATACAATTTTCTGGTTTTTTATTCCATTATTTCGTTAAATAAATTCTCCCATTGTTTACCTATGTTTTCTATTCTAAAATCTTTTGCCCTTTGTACAGCTCTATTTGCAATTTTTTCTCTCTTAGATTTATTATTTGCTAACTCCATCATTGCCTGTACATATTTCTTGTCATCCCTGTTTTCTATTATAATTCCCTCATTACCATTAACAAAAATTTCTTGTATACATGGTATGTCGTATGCTATTACTGGCAGACCACTCTCTATAGCTTCTAATACAACTAACGGAAAGCCTTCTTTGTGAGACGTCATGCAATATATAGACGCCTGTTTATATGTTTCTTTGACATTATTTTTTCTATGCAATAAGTTAACATACTTTTCTAGTTTCAAATCTTTAACCTGTTTTTCCAATTTTTTTCTTTCAGGTCCATCACCTGCAATATCTAATGTCCATTCTTTATTTATCTTATTAAATTCTTTAAAGTTGTTTATTAAACTGTCAAATCCTTTTACTTTATTAAATCTACCAAGAGCTAAAAATTTTTTATTTTCTAATTTACTCTTTTCTTCTTGCTTAAAACATATCGGATTATATATTGTTTGAGAATCTAAATTTTTCAATTTTTTTAATTTTATTTTATCATCTAATGTCAAAACTATATATTTATCAAGTATTTTAAACATTTTACCTATACTTGCATCTTCATTCCAAAAAAATTTATTTTTAGAATTAAAATATGCATCATATGTTGAATGTTGCCAACCTATTTTTTTCATACCTTCACTACTCATTAAAGCTGTTAATTTGGCATATTCTCCACATCCTATTATAATATCAAATTTTTCTTTATCAACAATTTTTTGTATATATTTTCCATAATAATAATAATGCACATAATCAAGTATTTTTGTATGTTTTTTTAATATTCCCGTTCTATAATTTAATTTTCTAATTAATTGTAAACATCTGTTAATTATTTTTCTAAAAATGTTTTGTTTCTTTATAAATATTACTTTGACCTTTTCATCCAACCCATAAGTTTCTCTATTTAATGGTACTTTTGTATTAGTACAAATAACTGAAATGTCATATCCTTTATTTACTAAGTAATTTGATAGTATTGTTATACATCTTTGCACTCCACCTAATGTAAATACTGATTCGTATAAAAAACAGATTTTCATTTTATATTAATCTCCCTTTTCCACTAATTTTTTCATTAAATTTACCAATTCTTTTCTTTCTTCTTTGTAATATATTAGATTAATAGGAATTACTATAATTATTGATATCAAGAATATTCTTATTCCTTGAACTATCCAATTTAAATATGATATATCATTAAAATCTATTATAATCTCACCAACTATCATTATAATTAGTAGTTCCACTATACTAATAATACTTCTTATAAATGTTTTTGAGATTTTTCTATCCAATATGTTTTTTGAAGAGAAAATTAGAAATTCAACTCCTCTTATAGTTACAGATATTAGTGTTCCTATTGCTACACCTACAAGCCCTAAACTATGTACTAAAATAAGTGAAATAACTAAATTAGAAATTGCCTCTACCCATGCTCCTATTTGTGTTTGTTTAAATTTTCCTGCTGCATATGCTAATGTATTATATGGCGTTTTTATTGCATGTATAAAATATGCAATTACAAATATATATGCAAATATTTTTCTAGTATAATTAACATCTGTTATTCCTTTTGTATATACCTGTACAAATGGAACTATTAATACTATTGCACATGAATATATAATTGTAATAAGTGTGTAGTAAACCAATTCATACATACTGAACTTTTTATTTAAATTTTCCTTTTCTTTTTTAGCTATCATATCTCCAAATGCCGCATCTATTGAATTTGATAATATTGTAACTAAATTTCTTATTCCTGTAACTACTAAATTATATACTGTATATACTGATACTTCTTTCATCGTTGAGAAAATAGTTAATATTGTAACATCTGTGTTCCCGTGTACTACACCAGCTATATGTTGAGCAAGTCCATCCCACTTTTGTTTTATATTATATCCTTTTTCGACATTTTTCAAATTTATATTATATTTTTTCTTTACATATATGTTTTGTAGTATTGGTCTAAATATAAAAATTAACGCACTACCTAATTTTACAATCTGTATACTTGCGCCAAAATTTATTAATAATACTATTAAAATTGTATTAATAATTAATGTAGATATTTGTATTGTTGAAGTTACATATGATTTTTGTTCCGCTTGTAAGTATAGTTTATATGTCATTCCAAAAAAATATTCTGCAAATGTTGAAATGGCTATTATTAAAATCAAAGAGACTGTATACATACTATCAAATTGACTATTTACAAACATTGGATAAACTAAGCATAAGATAGCAATATAAATTATAAATATTAATGCAATTAATCTAAAGAAATGTTCAGCAGATTTTAATATCAATTCTATTTGATTTTTATCTTTTTTAGCAATAGGTTTATATAATATAGATTTTACTACAGGTCCAAATCCTGACTCTAATAATGTTATATATGCTAAAAATTGTGTAATGGAATTTATTAATCCATTAACATCTGAGCCAAAATTCTCTAATATTAATCTTGGTACTATTAATCCACATATAAATGTTACAATTTGTAAAATTATTGAAGTTATAGCATTTTTTAAAGCTTTAATAGTTCTCATTATTATACTCTCTTTTCCTTTGGTAATTCTAACATGTCACCTAAAACTTTATCATATTCTTCTGGCTGAAAAGGAAGATATCCAGCACATGGATAAAATGTCAATTCACCAAAAAATATTTTATTTTCAATTTCATAAAAATCCACTCTTAAAAAAGGAATATTTTTACTTAATTTCTCGGCTAATTCTTTCATTATTTTGAAATTTTTAGGTTTAGGTGGAAGTTTTTCAAATGGTCTATAATCTTTTCTATAAAAATTCATCATTTTATAGTCTATATCTGCAAAACTTATTTTAGCAGTTTTGTGATTACTTAAGCCCTCAGAAACATATATGAATTTAGGTTTTCCATTAAAACAAAAGAATTTATAATCAATTAATTCTGGTTGTTTTTCTGTTACCATATATTTTTCTATTAAAATCCTTGGATTTATATCCTTATATGACCATTCTCTATATAAATTATAATATTTTCTTTTTAAAGATTTTTTTATTTTTTCTTTGGCTTTTTCTATATCAAAACTTTTCTTATCTTTACAAATTATTACACTTCCTGAATCATGAGTTGTTTTGATAACAAATTTATCTGGCAATTTTTCAAAGTCTATATCTTCAAATTTTTTAAATATTCCTATAGTAGGTATTATATATTCTTCTCCTATAATGTTTGATATATATTTTTTTGCCTCATACTTATCAACCATTTTTGTATATTCTGGATTTCTATCATATAATTTAAGCCATTGTAATTTTTCATTAAATGTTTTTGGGTTATCTAAATCCATTTTTTGATTTAACTTTACTTTTCCCATTAATGTTAAATATATTTTATCAGACATTTTTATTATGTTTTTTCTTGCTAACTTTAAGACTATTCTTGTAAATATTTTTTTCATTTTATTTAGCTTCCTTTTCTAAAATATGTGTTATGTAACTTTTCCATTGTCCTAAAATATTGTTTGGATTAAGTTTTTCTTTAATTTTTTTTGCGTTTTCTCCAATTTCTTTTGCACTTTCTTCATTTCTTATTAAATATTCTATTTTATTAGCTAGTTCTTGTTCATTATTTATGGGAACTAATATTCCGTTTTTATAATTTTCAATTAATTCTCTAGGCCCACCACAAGGGCAATCTGTTGAAATCACACTACAACCTGATGCCATAGCTTCTATCAATGCATTTGGCATTCCTTCATAATTAGATGGTAATACAAATATTTTTGCTTTTTCTAATTGTTCTTTTATATTGTCACATACTCCACATAAACAAATCTTATCTCTCATATTTAAATCATCTATTTGTTTTTGTAGTTCTTCTCTTAGATTACCTTCTCCAAATATTTTTAAATTATATTCTGGATATTTTTTGGCTATTTTTGAAAATGTATTTATTAATACTTTTTGATTTTTTTGTTCTACTAGTCTTCCAACAGAAACTATTACATTTTCTCTTTCTTTTTTATTATTCTCCTCTACTAAAAATTCTTCTTTTATTGGATTGAATATTACTGTTGATTTTTCTTGTATTTCTTTTTTGAAATATTCTTTTTGTTCATTTGTTTGAAATACAAATCCATCTGCTTTTGGATATAACCATCTCATTAAAAATTTATAAATACAAGATTTATATTCTTGTTTTGGATCATTTCTATCTGCAATTATTATTGGTATTTTTATTTTTCTATTTGCATACAAAATTCTAAATGATGGCATTGGTAGAAAAGATATTATTATGTCTGGTTTTTCTTTTTTTAATTCTTCATTTATTAATTTTATTCTTGCCATATTTCTTAATAATGGATTAGTATTTATTTTTTTGTCTAACTCTAAGATTTTTATTCTATCATCAAATTCATAAGCTTTATTTAACTTTGTATTTATAATAATTTCTATTTCGTTTTCTTGTATTAGTTTATTTGCTAATATTGAAATTACTCTTTCTGCTCCACCTTTGCTTAAACTTGATATGCAAAACATTATCTTCATTTTTATTTTCCTTTCTAGATTTTCTAAAATAATATATTTTTATAATGCAACATCATCTCTCTTGAACTAGCTGTTAAATTAACATATGAATATAGCAATCCATATATTAACATACATGGTATATACATTACTGCATATTCTTGCGATTTCACCTTTTTTAACACCTCTAATATACTTGGTAATATTATGCAAGTTGAATACATACAATACCATTGCATTCTTCCTATATCTAAAAAAACTGAATATACTGAAATAATTAAAGCCATTGCATATATGGTAATATATTTGTCAATATTTTTATTGTTCTTTAACATATCTTTGCTAAAGAATATAGCTATTAATATAAAAGGTAGTTTATCAAATGCATCTAATGATAATGTACCACTTTTTATTTGTGTATATGATGAATATCTATCTCCCATGTTTGGGAAAATATAATTACTTACAACAAATATCATTATCGGCATGATAAATGCAATTAAAACAAATAGTTTTATATTTGATCTTTTATGATTTTCTTTTTCTCCCATTGCAAAATATAATAGAAAAATCATAAATATTGCTGAATAATGGAAACTAGTTGCAATTAATACTATAATAATATATTTTATTGGTTTTTTTTCCATTACAAATCTTAGCCCATATGCAATAATACTTGCTGCTATAAATAATCTTGTTATTCCACAAAAATATATAAAAAGAATTGTTCCTAAGAAAAATACTCCCCAGAACATACTTATCTTATCACTTTCATATTCCAATGCTTTGTAATATAAAAATACTGGTATTAATGTAGTAATGAAAATCATAACTTGAAAATTACTTGTAAAAATAGATACTATATAGTTTAACAATAGATATCCTGGCTCCATTGTAGTATTTAAAAATTCATTTATTACTCCATTTAATGCCGTACTATTAAATATTGTTTCATATGATGGATCATCTACACCAATTCCAGATTCTCTAAAACCAAATATAAAGACAAAAACTGCCATAGAAAATATCCAAAATATATAATTTACTTTGAATTTTTTATTTGAATTTTTTCCTAATTTTTGTGCTATACCAGCAAATATTGCAGCTAAAAATATACCTATATAATATATCATTATACTATCTTGCACTTTTAATCTCCTTTTTCTGTTTCATTTGTACTATTTATAAATTCATCATAAAACTTTTTTCTTTTGTTTTCTAGAATCTCTGTTTCATACTCATTACTTTTTATAACATTAATTCTTGCTTGCTCAATTAACTTTTCAAGAGTAACTTCTTCTATTTTTTTTGCTATATCATTTACATTTCCTTTTCTTACAATATAGTTCTTTTCTAATAATTCAGGTATCCCTCCTGCATTTGTACCTATACACAGACACCCCATACTCATAGCTTCTAATAAAGACCTTGGCAGCCCTTCTTGTTTACTTGGCTGTATATAAATATCTATTTTTTCTAACATATTAAATATTTCATCATGTGGCAATGGTCCTAAAAATTTAACATTATCTTCAAGTTTATATTTTTTTACAACTTTTTCTAAATAGCTTTTATTTCCTCCTCCAATTAACCAATACTCACAATTTATGCCTTGTTTTTTTAATTTATTTATTGCCTTAATCACATATTTTTGTCCTTTAAATTTGACATTAACAGCTGCTATAGTGGCAATAATTTTATTTTTTTTATCTTTGTTTTCTAGTATATGCTTCTCTCTCTTATTTATTATATCCTTGTCTAATTCTTTTAACCTTACATCTGAACATCCAACGCTTTTCCCTTTTGTAGGATATCTTTTTTGCAAAAATTCTTCAGTAACATATAGAACAAACGGTGCGTTTTTTACTAACTTTTTTGTATTTAATGTCATAATTGGTGCAAAAAGTTTTCCTTTTATACTGTGGTTCCATAAAGCATCCCATGGGCAACCTACTAATTCTATAAAATATGGTTTATTTAATTTTTTTGCTATTCTAATCGATAAACTACCTATTATACTTGGTAGCCTTGCTATAACATAATCTGTTTGCCTAATTTCACTTTCTAATTGTTTTTTTACAATTATTCTATTAAATAATAATCCTTTAATTGATGATAAATTCAAACATTCTCCAACATCATATTTTTCTGTATTTATTTTTGAAAATTTGTTTTCAATAACATCTTCATCTATTTTTTTAACTCTTATTAATAATTTAATATTTTCAGCTATATACTCATATCTCTTTAAAACTTTATCATCAAATTCATTTCCATAATAGTTATTATTACTATCTTTCATTATTGGTCCATCATAACAAAACAATGCTTTTTTCATCTAACTTTTCTCCTAATATTTTTTATATAAATATTTTGATTTCTATAAAATCACTTCATTATAAATATCTGTCAGCTCTTTTATTACACGTTCTAGCTCAAAAGATTCTATCATTTTTTTACTTTGATATCCCATTTTATCTCTTAAATCTTTATTTTTATATAAATCCATTATTCTTTTATATAATGTACTTTCATCATCTTGTTCAATTACATAACCGTTTTTACCATTTTTTATTAAATCTCTATTGCCCCTACAATTTGTGACAATATCTGGAAGTTCTGATATCATAGCTTCCATAACATTTACTGGTAAGCCTTCTTGTTTTGAAGTTGATATTGCTATATTAGAAATTTTCATTAATTGTGGAACATCTTTCCTATATCCTAACATCCTAACATTTTTTTCTAATTTATTTTCTTTTATATATTTTGTATATTCTTCCTTCAAATCTCCGTTTCCTACTAACAGTAATTTTATATTTTGATTATTATGAATTTTATTCATAGTATTTAATATCATATAATGATTTTTTCTATTTATCAATTCTGCAACATATATAATAACAAAATCATCATCTTTCAATCCTAAACTTTGTCTTAATTCATGTTTTTCCTCATCACTCATTTTAAAATCAAATCTATTTTCATCTACTCCGACACCATTAACAAGTTCTATTTTTTTAGCTTTAAATTTTGCTTTGGCTAGATTATAATCTTCTTCATTTATCGTTATTAAACAATCTGTATATTTAGATAAATATTTCTCTATTGGATAAAAGACGATCCAATTTATTAATGGTGCTCCTTTAAAAAAGTGAAAACCATGAGCAGTATATATTACTCTTGTTTTATATTTTTTTCTGGCCTTTTTCGCTGCTAGTCTTGTAACTACACTTCCCATTGGAGTATGAGTATGTATTATTTGAAATTTTTCCTTCTCAATAATTTTCTTTAATTTAAAAATTGCTTTAATATTATTTATTTTCATAGGACTTCTTTCAAATGTAATTTTATGTTTAACGTCACAATACGGAATTTTCTCGTCTCCATTCGTTGCCACATGTACTTCGTATCCTTGTTCTTTAAACCATTTCAAATATGGCAAATGAAACTGAAGTATGTGTGAATCAACTGTTGCTGTAAATAAAACTTTTTTCATCTCTATGCTCCTAACCAACTTTACTTACTTCTCTACTTTCTTTTAGTTCTTCTATTTCTGCCTTTATTCCCATTTCTGATATTTCTGCATTATCTCTAGAAAATACAGTTTTAATTGTTTCAAATACTAATTTTAAATCTTGTTTAAAACTAATATTATCTACATATTGTAAATCATAATCAATTTTTTTGAAAATATTTATACCGTTTCTACCTTTTACTTGTGCTAATCCAGAAATACCTGGTAATACATCAACTCTTCTTTTTTGATTTTCATCAAACCACACATAATACTCTGGTATCCATGGTCTTGGTCCAATAAAACTCATTTCGCCTTTTAAAATGTTGAATAACTGTGGTAACTCATCTAAGCTTGTCTTTCTTATAACTTTCCCAACTTTGGTTACCATTTTATCATGACTTAAATTTCCTTGCAACTCTTTTCGATTAGTTTTCATAGATCTAAATTTATATGTATAAAATTCTTTTAAACCTTTTCCCATCCTTTTTGATTTATATATAACTGGTCCTTTATCTTCTAACTTAATTAATATTGAAATAATTAACATTGGAATTGCAAATATAATTAATAGTATAATAGCTAAAATTATATCTAACAATCTTTTGACTTTAATATACATAGATATCCCCCATTTTCCTATATATTATCCAAACAATTTAATTATACTCTTTTCGACATTTTAAGTCAAGTAAGTTATGTCATATTGTTATACTTATGTCCACACGGGAGTTTGACAGTTTGAAGAATTTAAAATTCCTGTACTCTTACTCTCCCAATAGTTTTAGAGTCAAATCTCTCTTTATTTTTTTGCGTACCTCCTGTAACTCTTTATTATCAAGTGTTTTACGTCTTTATAATTTTTATACATTTTTTTCCATTCTCTACAACCATTGCAAATACTGAAAAAAAATTTTTTAAAACGCAAAATTATGTTGAATTAGGTACGCACTTCAAAAATCGTTCTATCTCTACTCTCTCTAAGGATTGCTCGTTTTAACTGTCAAAGATGGGATTATACTCTTTTCGACATTTTAAGTCAAGTAAGTTATGTCATATTGTTATACTTATGTCCACACATTTTACATATTGTTTTATAAACTAACATAACTATAAAAATACCAGTCAGCACACCCATTGTATCAAGTATTACATCAGTAATTAATGGTCCTCTTCCAGGGACAAATGCTTGATGTATTTCATCTGTTGCAGCATATATCACTCCTACTATCAAACTCACTGCAATCCTATCTAATTCTTTCATTTTATATGTACTCATTAAACTCATCAATAAAATACCTACTAATGTATATATAGAATAATGAGCTATCTTTCTAATTATACTTTCTATTCTATCTACAACATTTTCTTTTTCTGGTTCTGCCATATTTTCTATTGATGGAATAAATTCTACAACAAAATTTGTAACTTTTTGGCTTAACCCTGATGATGTTTCAGAATTTTGATTTGAAAAGCCAAATATAGTTACAAATATTGCTATTAAAGCTGTTATTAACACTCCTCTAATTATATTTAATTTCAACTTTCTCTCCTTTTAGTTGGTATATCCTGTTTTTTGAATAATACTGTTACTTACATTTTTTACATTTTCTGATGGTTCATAGTCTGTTTCTCCAAATAGTTCTTGATGCAATTGTTTTACATTACTTTCAAGTGTAACTGGCACACCATACCATCTATCTAGTGTAATTCCTTTTGTTTCATATGGCCATCCAATACTTTCAGTTATATTAAAACTTGCTACACTTGGGAACAAACTAAATATATCACTTGCAGTTATATTTGTATATACCTTAGGTAATATCTCATCAACTAAACCATTTAATTGACTTACATTCATTGTTTTTACTTTATTTGCCACTGCTATTAATACATCTCTCATTCTTTCTGTCCTTTTATAATCTCCACCAGATGCATGACGAATTCTAGCATACGCTAAAGCTTGTTCACCTGTTAAGTTATATGTTCCTGCTTTTGATATTCCAGATATATGTGATACTTCTTCTGATGTTATAGGCATTTCTATTCCACCAATATAGTCAATTATTTCTTTTACTGCATCAAAATTTACTGTTACAAATTCCTTTATATTTAAATCTAAATTAGCATTTAATGTTTTTATTGCAAGTGGAGCTTCTCCATATGAATATGCATGTGTTATCTTGTCCAACCCATAACCTTCAATTTGTACATATGTATCTCTATATACTGATGTTAGTTTAACTTCTTTTGTGTTATTATTTATTGTTGCAATTATAATACAGTCACTTCTATTTCCTTTGCTATATGTATCTTCTCTACTATCTATTCCAAATACAGCTATATTTCTATATTCTTCTAAATTCTGTTCAACTTCTGTTGAAACTGCTAGATCTGTTTCATCTATATCTACAGTTTGTATTTGACTTAATTTGCTATGTATAAACCAAAATATAGAACCTACTAATATTGCTAATATTATTAATAATACTAATACAGTAATCCCAAATATTTTTAATCCTTTTCTTTTCTTCTTTTCTCCATTTTTTTCTCTTCTACTCATATTATATCTATCCTCTCTTTTTCCACTTCGCTTTTAATTATACTATATTTATTTTTCATTAGCAAGTAAATTGTTACACAAATTCTTCCCAAACAATATTAGCTAAATCTAGTCCCTTATTAGTCAACCTTATACAATCACCATCAATTGCTATAAGCTCTTCATTTACCAACTTTTCAAGTTCTTTTCTAAACAAGAAAATAGGATTCTCCACAAACTTCTCTTTAAAGTTTTGAATTGAAACACCTTCAATCTTTCTTAAGCCCAATAGCATATATTCTTTTCTTTTATCTTCTAAACTTTGGACTTCATCAACAATTCTAATACCACTTTCTTCTAATTCACTTCTATTGAAAAAATCTTGTACATTAATATATTTCTCAATATTACTTGTATTTCCATATCTAACCCCATTTAAATATGAATATGCAGCTAGTCCTAATCCTATATATTCTTTTTGTTCCCAGCAATTCAAATTATGTTTTGATTCTTTTCCTTTTTTAGCAAAATTCGATATTTCATAATGATTATATCCATTTAATTCTAATGTATTTTTCACATACCAATACATTTGCCTTTCTAACTCTTCATCTGGCAATTGTAGTTCTTTGCTGTTTATCAATTGCTCCATTTTCGTATTTTCTTCCACAATTAAGGAATATACACTAACATGTGTTGGATTTAATATTATAATTTCATTTAATGAATCTTTAACATCACTTATTGTTTGATTAGGTAATCCTATCATTAAATCAACATTTATATTTTCGAAACCAACTTTTTTCACTAGATTATATGTATTCTTAAAATCTTCAAATGCATGTATTCTTCCTATTTCTTTTAAAAGTTTATTATTTGTACTTTGCAAGCCAATACTTAAACGATTAATTCCTATTTCTTTATATTTTTTAATTTTTTCTTCATCTACTGTCCCAGGATTTAATTCTATTGTGATTTCTATATCTTCCCATTTAGTTTGATTTTCCGAAATTTTTTGCTTTATTTTTGCTAAAATTTCTTGTATCTTTTCACTTGGTATCCTTGATGGTGTACCTCCTCCAATATATATTGTAGTTATATTATAATTTGATAAGTCATAACTATCAATTTCTCTTTTTACTGTTTCAACATATTTTTCTATATATCTCTCTTTATTTGAAAAAGATACAAAGTCACAATAATAGCATTTTTGCTTACAAAAAGGAATATGTATATATATTCCTAGTTCTTTTTCTTGCATATTTTTACTCATCTCCATTAGCTATTTCCATTATCTTCTTTAACCTATAATTAACTCCCGACTTTCCTATTGGCACTTTTAACTTTTTACCTAACTCTATCAATGACATATCAGGATTTTCTAATCTAAGTAAAGCTATTTCTTTCAAGTTATCATCTAACTTTTTAAATTCACCATTTTCCTGCAATTTCCTAATTGCCGCAATCTGTTCAATTGATGCATTTATAGTTTTATTCAAATTAGCTGTTTCACAATTTACTAACCTGTTTACCTTTCCTCTCATTTCTTTTTGAATTCGTATATCTTCAAATTTCATAACAGCTTTTGCTGCACCAATTAATGCTAAAAATTTAGATATTTCTTCTCCTTCTTTTAAATAGATATAATATTTATTTTTAGTCTCCATATATTTTGCTTTTATTCCAAATTCTAAAAGTAAATCTAAAACCGTATTCATATTTTGCTCATTTGTAACTTCCATTTCTAAATGATATTCTCTTTCTGGATTATTTATAGAACCTGCTCCCATAAATGTTCCTCTAATTATTGCCTTTTTTTCTTCTTGGTTTTCTGGTATTTCTTTTATTTTTACTGTCTCTTTGTCATATTCTATAAAATCTATTTCTTTTGTTTTTAATGTTATTACAAAGTTTTTCCCCACCATATCAATAGAATGGTTTATATCTAAATTGGTTAATAATTTTGAAAAACGGTTTATGTTATAATCACTTTCTGTTGAAAATTTAATTTCTTTATTATTTACTATATTTATATTTCCAGATATTAAATATCCAACTAATTCTTGTTTTACTATATTTTTATTTGCTAAATTACTATTTTTGTTTAATTCTTGCTTTATATCAGATGAAAATGACATTTTTCTTCATCTCCTCTTACTACTATTAATAATTTTCGTCTATTAAATTTGTTAGCATACCTAATTTAGTAATAACGATTCTATCATTATCAAATAAATCTTTTTTACTATATGTATCAATATATTTTTCCTCTTTGTTAATTAAATCAATAACTTCATCTTTTTGGTCATATCCAATTTCTAAACATAGGTATCCTTTATACTTCAAATATTGATATGCATTTCCTATGATTTTTTTATAAAAATCTAATCCGTCATTACCACCATCTAGTGCAATTATTGGCTCTTTTTTCACTTCTTTGTCTAAAGTTTTTATAACTTTTCTTTTTATATATGGTGGATTTGATACAATAATATCATATTTTTCTTCTGAAATGTTTTGAAATAAATCTGAACTAACAAATGTTATTTTATCTTCAACATTGTTATTCGTTGCATTTAACTTCGCAATACTTAATGCTTTTCTACTTATATCTGTTGCAGTTATCTGACTGCCTTCGATATATTTTGCAAGTGATACTGCAATTGCTCCACTACCTGTACATAAATCTAGTATTTTTTTTGCATTTATACTTTTAGCTAGTTTTATAACTTCTTCAACTAAGATTTCTGTATCTGGTCTTGGAATTAACACATTCTCATCTACATAGAACATTAATTTCATGAATTCTTGCTGATGTGTTATGTGTTGCAAGGGCACTCCTTCTATTAGTTTTTTTATTAGTTTGAAATAGTCTACATTTTGCCTTAATGTTAGTTGCTTGTCATCATGTACTAATGTGTATTCTCTTGGTCTATTTAATATATATTGCATTAGAAGTCTTGCTTTTAGGTTTGGCTCTTTTACATCATTTGTTTTTAGTTTTATCATTCCTTTTCTCATTGCTTCTTTAATTTGCATATATATCACCTACCTTACATACATATATTATCATAGTTTTTTATATAAATCTACAATTTTTATAATTATCTTACTTATACAACATAATACTTTTAAACATTATATTTAATAGAATTTAAAAAGTATAGGTAGCCTAATTACCTATACTAAAACTATTACTCAAAAATCTTATTAAATTCTTGCTCATTAATCTTCTCTTTTTCAAGCAAAACATTAGCAATTACATCTAACTTATCTCTGTGTTCTTTTAATAAAGTTTGAGCATCATTATATGCTGTATCTATCAATATTTTTACTTCTTGTCCAATTTTATCTCCAATATTCTCTCCAAACATTTGCATTTCATAAGGTTCTTTTCCTTGAAAATCTATTGGACCTAAAGTATCACTCATTCCATATTTTGTTACCATATCTCTTGCAATTTTTGTTGCAACTTCAATATCATTACTTGCTCCTGTTGATATGTCATCTAATACTAATTTTTCTGCAGCTCTACCACCAAGCAATGCTATTAATTTTTCTTGCATTTCTGTTTTTGATATATAGTATTTATCTTCATCAGATTTATACATTGTATATCCACCAGCAACTCCTCTAGGAATAATTGAAACTTCTTTTACATTTGTTTGTGTTGGCAAATATCTACTTACAACTGCATGTCCTGCTTCATGATATGCTGTTAATTTTTTATCTTTATCTGAGATTACTCTTGTACGTTTTTCTAGTCCAACTGTTACTTTTTTAACAGCTTCTTCTATATCTTCTTCTTCAATTCCTTCATGTTTATTCTTTGTAGCTAATATTGCTGCTTCATTTAAAATATTTGCAAGTTCTGCACCTGTAAATCCTGCTGTATCTTCTGCTACACTTTCTAAATTCAAGTCATCTGATATTCTTTTATCTTTTGCATGTATTTTTAATATTTCCAATCTTCCTTTTAAATCAGGAGTTGGTATTGTGATTTGTCTATCAAATCTTCCTGGTCTTAATAATGCTTTATCAAGCATTTCTGGTCTATTTGTTGCAGCAAGTACAATAATTGTTTCTTCTGAACTAAATCCATCCATTTCAACTAATAATTGGTTTAATGTTTGATTATTTTCTGTCTCTGCTCCACTATTTGATGTTCTTCTTGAACCTATTGCATCTATTTCGTCTATAAATACTATACATGGAGCTAGCTTTCTTGCTTTTTCAAATAGTTTTCTAACTCTTGATGCTCCAAGTCCTGCAAACATTTCTATAAATTCTGAACCACTCATTGAAATAAATGGTACATCTGCTTCTCCTGCTATTGCTTTTGCAATTAATGTTTTTCCTGTTCCTGGTTTTCCATATAGTAGAACTCCTTTTGGAATTTTTGCTCCCATTTTTGTATATTTTTCTGGTCTTTTTAAGAAATCTACTATTTCAATTAGTTCTTGTTTCTCTTCTTCTAAACCTGCTACATCTTCAAATTTTACCTTTGTTTTTCTTTCAGTATCATCATATACTTTCCCTTTTTCTCCTAATCCTTGCATCTTGAAAATCATGATAAATAGTGCAAGCATTATTGCTGTTGGTAGTAAACTTACTATTACTGATGGAATTTGTGATATAACACTTCTAGGTTTTTGTATTAATTCCATTTCATTTCCTTCTGCAATTCTTTGTTGTACTAATTCCATGAAACTTTCAGTGTTTGGAACTATAACTGTTTTTTCTTCATCAATATTTTTTTGTTTTACTTTTACTGTTGTACTTCCTACTGTCATTTCTATTTTTTCTATATTACCATAAGATATTTCTTTTATTAAATCAGTATATGCCATTGTGTTTTCTTCACTGTCTTTTTGGTTTTGCATTAGATAAAATGCTAGCCCAATTAATATGGCAAGTAATACTAATAATAATATAATTAATGCCCACGTTTTTTGTGATTGCTTTTTATCTTTAGGCTGTTTTTGCTTTTTACTCATCTTTTCAATCCCTTTCTTTTATTTGATTTTTTATCTTATTTTTCAACCGTATTAAGCTCCTGAACCTTGAGGCTCTCCATTCTGCTTTCCATCTTGCTTTTCATCTTTTTTCTCTTCTTTTCTATCTTTCTCTTTTCTTTCCTTTTTTTCTTTTTCTCTTTCTTCCTTCTCTTTCTCTTCTTCCTCTTTTTCTTCTAATTCTTTCTTAACAATTTCCTGAGCTTCTGCTAATTTCATTAATTCTGCTTGTCTTTTAATATACTCTGATTTTAATAAGAATATTGCAGCTATCAAGTAAATTGCAGCTACTGTCACATACATTACTTGGAAATATTCCATAGTAAATGGTACAAATATATTAATTGCAATATATATCATATTTAGTATTGTTGAAAGAGTTAATGAATATACAGCCATATTAAATACAGCTACAAATCTCATTCTTATTTTTGTAATCCATGTTGTTAAATATCCAAATATTGCTAAGAATACTGCATTTGATAGTGTTGTTAATAAGCACATTACAAAACTATATACAAATGATGTTAGGAATATACTTATATAAAAATTATACATTTGAGAACTACTTATATAATTTATAAAATCCTGTTTATTAAATTCTTTAATTCCTACTTGCTCTAATATTTTGGCATATTCATAACTAATTGTTCCTGAAATACTGCTGTTTTTCACTATAACTCTATTATTTAAAACAATTATTCCATCACCATTTTGTTCTATTTCAGAAATATATTGATTTATTGTTTGTTCATCTTGTGTTTTTGTATCAATTATTGCTTCCCCTACATATGAATCTTCAGCTGAAATAGTAATTGGATTTTCAGAATCAATACTTAAAATTCCATCACTATATGAAAATTCAGGGAATTCATTTTGCAAATATGCTACTCCTTCTTGCAATATTTGATATGATTGATATATTGAACCTAAACTTAAAATAATTGCTAAAATGGCTACTACTTTACTGATATATGAAAATGCTTTTCCTACACCTTGCGCTGCCATTTCTGGATATTTCTCTATTTTTGTGATTGAATTCCAAACTTTTTTGAAAAATCCTTGTTTTTTTACTTTTTCATTTCCATTATTTTCAACTTTATTTTCTTGTTGCCCTTCTTGCTTATTTTCAGTTTTTACATTATTATCTTCGTTTTCTACCTTCTCTTTAATCTCTTCTTTTTTGTTGTTCTCTTCCATTTTTACTAACTTTCCTTTCCTAACCTATCACTATTTATTTTATCTATAATCTCTTCCAACACTAGAATCTACAAACTTTGGATTAATAGAAAAAATTGCTTTATCTCCTATTTTCACATCTTTATTTGTAACATCACATGTGACATGATATGTTCCTATTCGGCCTAGTATCTTACAATTTTGATTATTTAGTTTCACATATTTAGCCTGTTTTTTGAAAAAATCTTTCACATCTCTTACTATATATCTTAGCTTATCAACTGTTCTGAACATATCTCTATCATTTGTTATATTTATTCCATCCATATATCCACAAGGTACAATCGCAACCTTAGTATCTTTTTTTGTAGTAAATGTATTTGAATACCCTATGTTAAATCCTTTTGGAAGTTCCTTTATTTCAGATACTTCTGACTCCATATATCCTATCTTTTTTAGTCCTAAAGTATTTGAAAATGATAATCTTCCTAGAAATCCTGAACCAACACGTACTGCATTTAAATGCATATATGGGAATTTTACAAATGCTGATGAGTTACATATATGTAACATTCCTGTTTGTATATCATTCATTTTTAAAACTTCGATTACATCAATAAATCTTTTAAATTGAAGCTTAGTATATTTGTCATTAAAGAAGCTAACAGAAAAATGAGAAAATGTTCCCTGAATTTCTATATTTTTTATTTCTTTCAAAGCTTGTATTATTTCTTCTCTATTTGAATATATAAATCCATATCTACCAAAACCGGTATCAATTTTTAAATGTGCTTTGATTTTCTTGTTTTTCTCTTTTGCTACTTCTTCTGCTATTTTAATATCATTTTGTGAACCAATTGTGATAATAATGTTATTATCTACTAATTTTTCAACATCTTCCTTTATTGCAGTTGATGAAAGCATTAATATTTTTTCTTTTACTCCGTTTTTTCTTAATAGTAATGCTTCATCTAATGTTGAAACAGCAAAGAAATTGATTCCATTATCAATTAAAAACTTTGTGTATTCAACAATTCCTAATCCATATCCATTTCCTTTTACAACAGCTATAATAGTTACTAGCTTTCCGTTATCATCTTGTCCACTTTTTTTAGCATGTTCTTTTATCTTTTCTATATTATGTCTTAAATCTTCTTTATTTATTACTAACTTATTCATTGTACAATTTTCCCTTTCAAAATGTATTTTTATCCCCTTCTATTTTTTCTTGTTTTTTAATTTCATTTTGAATTGTCTTAATGTTCTAAATGCTTTTTCAGAAAAACGATACAATTTATATGTTAATGGTTTATATGGCATATATACTTCTCCAATAAATTCTGTAAATGTAGCTCCAAAACCTTGTTTAAATCTATATAATCCATATTGTGGATGGTTTTCATCAACTACTCCTGAAACACCTCTAAAGTCATATATATCATCATGTCTTGCAATCGCCATTTTAATCATTTCCCATTGTAATAAATAGTTTGGCATTAAATTTCTATGTTGATTACTACTTGCACCATACAAATACCAAGTTTTATTTCCATAGAAAATTGGAATAACTCCTGAAATTGGTTTTCCATCATAATATGCCATTAAAACTTTCATATGGTCACCTAAGCAATCATACATTTTTTCAAAATATTCTAATGGACGAATTATAAATCCATCTCTTGCTCCTGTTTCTATCATTATTTTGTGAAAATCTTTTAAATCTTCTTTTGTTCCTTCTTTTACTGTTACACCTTTTCTTGAGGCTAGTCTGATATTATATCTCCATTTTTGTTTAAATCCTGCCATTATTTCTTCTTCTGTCTTATCCTTAATATCTAATCTAAATACATATCTTGGTTGAATTTCATCTTTAAAATCTTTTGCATCATCTTTTATTTTATATCCTAAGTTAGTTACAACCTCTCTAAAGGTTTGGTCATCACTAACTATATCTGGCTCCATTCTTAATACAAATGCATTGTATTTTTTTGCTAATTCTTTTGCTCCATCTGTTAATTGTTTCATTACTGATATATCATGTATGTCACAAACTGGTCCTCTTGATGAATACATTAGGTTTCCGAATATTGGCATTTTTCTAATCCATACACATAGTGAACCTATTATATTTCCATCTTCATCTTCTGCTAGTATTACTTCTGGTTTCCAGTTTGGCTTTTTTACTTCCGCCCATTCTAGTGATTGTTGAAAGTTACATCTTTCATGTCCTTCTAAAAATTTTTTATATTCTTTTTTTGATTCTTCATCTGTTACGAATCTCATTTTTTTATTTTTCCCCCTTGATTTTATTGTATTTTATTTTGTTTTTGCTTTTTCTTTTTTATTATTTACATTATATTCGTATTTTACACTATATCACAAAATTTTACAAGTAATTTATTTGGTTTTATAGATTATTGTTTTAGAATTCAAAATTAATCAAAGGGTTCTCATATAAATTTAACAATTTATTTTAAAAAAATAAGTAGAGAAAAATAAATTCTCTACCTATTATACAAAGAATAACAATCAATAACAGACACTACAAACATTTTTATAATTTCCAAGATTCCATTATATTTCCAAAAGCATCACTTGTTACATCAGAAATTATGACACATTCTCCTTCAAACCAATCTATAACCGGATGAATAATCAATGCACCTACAATAATAAGTATTTTAATCCATAACTCTATTGGAAGCATAAAATCTAGTACGACAAATGCAACAAAGATTATAGTATTGAAAATTAATGGTAACGAATTTGTAACATTTGGTACACGTAAAAAGATATTATTGCCAGTACAATCCGGTGCTAGAAGAATTGAAATCACTGTAATCGCTGCAGTTATAACAGTCCATTTAAAGCTAGTAACAATTGCTAATATCAGTAATATAACATGTATTCCAAAATATATATATGAAAAAATCACATTTTCAGAATCTAACATAAAATATCCATAAACAAATACTGTTACATAATGAATTACTGAAAGTACAGTAAACATTAATGCTATTTCTGGTTCCAGCCACCATAATAACATTAAGTCCATTACAAGAGATAAGAAATAATACCACTGTTCATTTCCTTCACCTATAAATCCAACCTCTCCTCCTACAATACACCGATAAATATTAACAAGTAGATTTTTCATGATTTTTACATCTCCTTTTTAATATAAAAATAGATATAAGTTTTTGTCTGTTAATAATGTTATCTTTATTTATATAATCAGCATATTTGCTGTTTAGGTTTCCATTTTATTATATTTTACGTAAAATTTCAATATTTTTTAGCTATTTTCTTTGCTTATAACCTGTTTTAATGGTATCTATCAAAATAATAATTTATTAAAGTCAATATTATATGAGTATTTATTGGAATTATACATTTTACAAATTAATTATTTTTTGTATAATTTCAGTATCTTCAATTTTATTAATTCCAAAGCATTTCTTTCCTAAGTCTTTTATTGAAGCTCCTAAGTGATACATTTCTTTGTTATCAATGATGATAAATCTATCATGAAATTTATTTGTTCTAGCAACTTTTAAAATAGGATACTCTTTATTAAATTTTTGAATATCTATATTTTGGATATTACTTTTTTTAGATGTTAAGATTACTACTTCTACATTATTTTTCTTTTTTGTTAACATTTTTAAAACACTATCATCAATATAGTTATCTATAATTAGTATTTTTTTATTTGATTTTTTTATTATATCTATTCCATTTTATTTTCAATAGTAATTAATTTTTCAAATAAACTCTTATTTATACTTATAAATTTTCTCATTTCTACAAAAGCATCCATAATTTTTATACTAACTTGTACTGCAACTTCACTTTTCAATATTCCTGATAACATAGCTATTCCTTGTTCTGTAAAAACATATGGTAAATATTTTTTACTCCTGTATTTATTATCTTCTAATTTTGAGGTGGTCACAATTTGTGACCACATAATTTCTAATTCTTCTTCTGTTAACTGAAAGCAAAATCTTTCTGGAAATCTGTCCATATTTCTTTTTACTGCCTGATTTAATTTTTTAGTCTCGTAATGATATAACATTGCTACATCACTATCCAGCATTACTTGTTTTCCTCGTATCGTATACATTAATCTTTTAATATCTTCAATAGCAAATTCATTTTGAATTACTAATTTATTTTCTTCCATAATTCCACGTCCTTATTTTAAACTATATATAGTTTAAAACATTTGTTTGTATTTGTCAAGTATTTTTCCAAAATTTGTATATTCTTCTGTCTAAAAAAACTTACGAACCATATTTATTCGTAAGTTTTATAAACTGGAGCAGGTAGTGGGAATCGAACCCACGTCATCAGCTTGGAAGGCTGAGGTTC
>CAMLUO010000007.1 GCA_946487895.1 uncultured Clostridium sp. | reverse complement strand
TAGGAGTAAAACCTTATGTATTTCCAATGCCAGTATTAATGATTGCAACATATGGGGAAAATGATAAGGTAGATGTTATGAATATGGCTTGGGGAGGAATTTGTTCAAACAATATGGTGGCATTAAATATAAGTGAAGGACATAAAACAGCTAAAAATATAAAAGAAAGAGGAGCTTTCACATTAAGTATTGCTGATGTAGACCACTTAGAAGAATCAGATTTTTTCGGAACAGCATCAGGAAATAATATGGAGGATAAATTTGAAAGAACAGGAATGCATGCAGTAAAAAGTTCAAGAGTAGATGCTCCAATAATTGAAGAATATCCTTTAACTTTAGAATGTAAAGTAGTAGAGCTTCAAAGTGAGACTTATGGATTTAGAATATTAGGAGAAATAGTGAATGTTGTAGCTGATGAAAAGGTTTTGGATGAAAATGGAAAAGTTGCCCCTACTAAATTAAATGCTTTTGTATTTGACCAATTTCAAAATGGATATTATGAGATAGGCAAAAAAGTTGGAACTGCTTGGAAAAGTGAAAAGAAATTTATGGATAAATAAAACATGTAAGAGAATGAATAAAAAAGAAATTATTTTGGAGGATATGATAATGAAAGAAAGATATGAAACTAAAGTAGCAGTTTTCTTAATATTAACAAGAAAGGTAAACGGCCAAACAGAAATTTTACTTCAAAGAAGATACAATACAGGATATATGGATGGTCAATATGATATGGCTTGTAGTGGACATCTTGAAAAAGGTGAATCTTTATCAATGGCATTAGCAAGAGAAGCTAAAGAAGAAATAAATTTAGATATAAAAGAAGATGATTTAAGGATAGTTTCAGTTATTCATCCATATAAAGAAGATTATATAAACGTGTTTTTCACAACTGACAAATATGTAGGAGAACCAAAAATAATGGAGCCAGACAAATGTGATGATTTAAAATGGTTTAAATTTGAAGAATTACCTGAAAATATTACTATACGCAATAGAAATGTAATTAAAAATATTAAAAAAGGAATTATTTATGACGATGGGGATTTTACTCATCAAAAAATGGCTGATTAAAATTTATAACTAAGAAAGATAGGAAAAATTTTATGAAAATAACCAAATAGATATAGTCTATAATTAACAAAAGCTCTACCATAACAGTAGAGCCTTTTGAGGTTTTAACTTCCTTTTCTTCTTGAATGATGTCTCTTCCTTTTAGAAGCGGTAGAAGCCTTTTTACAAGGACCATCTACAATCCGTTTCTTAGAAGGATACAAAACAGGAAGAACTGGATGTGTTGGATGACGACGATTTTGTCTGTTCATATAGTGAACCTCCTCATAATTTAATTTATCAAAATATAACATAGATTAAATATAAAAACAATAAAATTATAGGAAAAAGATCTATTTTTCGAAATTTAGAACATTAATTTAATTCTTAAAAATTTCCAAAAAAGACTATAAAAAAACAAAAAAATATGATATAAAAAAGATAAATAAAGAATAAAAATATCTAAGAAGAATAGGAAGTGATTCCATGTCATATATAGAATTCAAAAATGTGTGCAAACAATACACAATGGGAGAAATAACAATAAATGCACTAAACAACACAAACTTTGAAATAGAAAAAGGAGAATTAGTAGTAATAGTTGGACCATCAGGAGCGGGAAAAACAACAGCCTTAAATATATTAGGAGGAATGGATTCAGCAACATCAGGAAAAGTAATAGTTGATGGTAAAGATGTAACAAGACTAAAAAATAAACAATTAATTCAATATAGAAGAGAAGACATAGGATTTGTATTTCAATTTTATAATTTAGTTCAAAACTTAACAGCAAAAGAAAATGTTGAATTAGCAACACAAATTTGTAAAGATTCACTAGATGTAGAAGAAGTACTAGGAAAAGTAGGATTAAAAGACAGAATGAAAAATTTTCCTTCACAACTATCAGGAGGAGAACAACAAAGAGTAGCAATCGCAAGAGCAATAGCAAAAAATCCAAAATTACTATTATGTGATGAACCAACAGGAGCATTAGACTATAAAACAGGAAAACAAATATTAAAACTACTACAAGATACAAGTAAAAAAGAAAACATGACAGTAATAATAATAACACATAACAGTGCAATAGCACCAATGGCACATAAAGTAATACATTTTAAAAACGGAACAGTACAAAAAGTAGAATACAATGAAAATCCATTACCAATAGAAGAAATAGAATGGTAGTGGTGTCGCGTTGGGGACGTTTCTCATGCGACACTTATATTAAAAAATTACTAAATATTAATTGTGTAATACTCAATGTCGCATGAGAAACGTCCCCAACGCGACAGTGTGAAAAAAGGAGGTGGCGAAAGTGAAAAAGGCCTTAATTAAAGACAGTATAAAAGAAATAAAAAATACATACAAAAGATTTTTATCTCTTTTATTAATGGCGTTTTTAGGAGTGGGCTTTTTTGCTGGAATAAGGGCTACTTCTCCAGATATGGTCAACACAATAGACACCTATTATAAACAACAAAAGATGTATGATATACAAGTACTATCAACACTTGGATTAACAGAAGATGACATTAATAGTATAAAACAAATTGATGGAGTTGATATTGTAGAGGGAACATATGAAACAGATGGAATAGTCGAATTAGAAAACAAAGAGATTATAACAAAAGTTTTATGTGTAGATGAACTAAATCAGCCATTATTAGTTGAAGGAGAGTTGCCACAAAATAGCAATGAATGTGTAGTTGAAGAAAATTTCTTAACGCAAAATAATAAAGCGATTGGAGATACAATAACAGTTGAAATAGAAAATACACAAAATGATGAAGGCAAAGAAATTGAATATCTATATAATAAAGAACTAAAAATAGTTGGAACTGTAAAAAGTCCGCTATATATTTCAAATGAAAGAGAAAGCAGTAGCTTAGGAGACGGAAAAATAGATTATTTTATCTACATTTCAAAAGATAATATCCAAGCAAAAGATACATACACAAATATATATGTAACATTAAAAAATGCAGAAAAATATGAAACAGCAAGTTCAAAATATGAAGATTGTGTAGAAGAAGTAAAAAATAAAATAGAAGAGATAAAAGAAGAAAGAGAAACAGCAAGACATGATGAATTAGTGCAAAAGGCAACAGATAAATTAAATGATGCAGAAGCAGAATTTAATGAGAAAAAACAAGAAGCAGATGAACAAATAGCAGAAGCACAGAAAAAGATTGATGACGGAAAAGCAGAAATTGAAAGTTCTGAAGCTGAAATAAAAGAAAATGAAGAAAAAGCAGACTCTGAATTTGCAAATGCAGAAAAACAGATTGCTTCTGCAAAACAAGAAATTCAAGTTAATGAAAAAACATTACAAACAAAAGAACAAGAGGCAAATAGCAAAATTTCAGAATTAGAAACACAAAAACAAAGCTTAGCAGGACAAAGAGATTCTCTAAATAGCCGATTAACAACATTACAAAATACATATAATTCAATTGTATCTAGGTTTCAAAATGAAGAATTAGATGACCAAACAAAAAAAGAATTAGAACAACAAAAACAACAACTAGAAAGTCAAATACAAACACTAAATACTACAATTGCATCATTAAATTCAGGAATAACACAAATTGAGCAAGGAATTAATCAAGCAAATACAGAAATTGCACAAGCAAAAAATCAGCTACAAACTGCAAAAAATCAGTTGTCATCACAAGAAAGAAAATTAAATCAGCAAAAAAGTAGCACATATGCACAATTAGAAGATGCAAAAGAACAAGTAGAACAAGCAAAAGTAGAATTACAACAAGGAGAACAAGAGCTAGAAACACAAAAACAAGATGTAGAGCAACAGTTACAAGATGCAGAAAAAGAATTAATTAATGCAAGACAAGAAATATCAGAAATAGAAAATCCTGAATGGTACATTTTAGATAGATATGCAAATTCTGGATATGCAAGTTTTACACAAGATAAAGAAAGTGTATACAATATAGGTCAAGTATTCCCAATAGTATTTTTCCTTGTAGCAGTATTAATTTCACTAACATCAATGACAAGGATGGTTGAAGAACAAAGAACACAAATAGGAACTTTAAAAGCATTAGGATATAACAAAATACAAATTGCAGGAAAATACATGTTATATTCAAGCCTTGCATGTATAATTGGTGGACTATTAGGAATGGCAGTAGGATTTATATTAATTCCATCACTTATATGGCATATGTATGAAGTTATGTATCAGGTGCCAGAATTCATAGTCAGCTTTAACTGGGAATATGGCGGAGCAGGACTAATATTAATTAGTGTATGCATAATAGGAGCAACAGTTTATTCATGTATAAAAGAATTAAGACAACAGCCTGCAACTCTAATGAGACCAAAAGCTCCAAAAATAGGAAAAAGAGTATTACTAGAAAGAGTAAACTTTATATGGAAAAGATTAAGTTTTAGCCAAAAAGTAACCATCAGAAACATATTTAGATATAAAAAGAGATTTATGATGACAATAATAGGAATATTTGGATGTACATCATTAATCTTAGCAGGATTTGGACTAAAAGACTCAATAGGCGTATTAATGCCAAATCAATATGAAAAAATATTTAAATATGATATGCAGATTAATCTAAAAGAAGGGTTAGATGAAACACAAAAAAATGAACTTATAAATGAATTAAACCAAAAAGACGAGATAGAAGAAACAATTGAAACAACAATGCTAACAAGAACAGCTATCAATGTTGAAAATGAAGAAGACGTACAAATAATAGTACCAAAAGACCAAAATGAACTAGAAAAAATGATAAGCTTAATAGATATTAATACTGAAGAAAAAATTGAATTACAAAAAGGTCAAATAGTAATCACAGATAAATTAGCAGAGTTAATAGGAGCAAAACCAGGAGATACAATCACTTTAAAAAATGGCGAAGATGAAAAACAAATTGTAATTTCAAATATAACAGAAAACTATGTGTATCATTATGCATACATGACAAGCGAAACATATGAAGAACTATATGGAAAGCCATATGAAACAAATGCAATATTAACAAGAAATGTAGATATGGATGAAGAACAAGAAGAAAATTTAGCGACAGAAATTATGAACCAAAACGAAGTTTCATCAATTACAAGAAATTCAGATGTAGAAGAAGTAATGAATACCACAATGGAATCTCTAAATTATGTTGTAGTAGTATTAATAGTTTCAGCAGGATTACTTGCATTTGCGGTTTTATATAATTTGTCAAATGTAAATATAAGTGAAAGAATTAGAGAACTTGCAACAATAAAAGTATTAGGATTTTACGATAAAGAAGTATATACATATGTAACTAGAGAAACAATTCTATTAACTTTAATCGGAATAGCTTTAGGATTAGTCGGAGGATATTTCTTGAATTACTTTATTATTGGTACTTGCGAAATCGAAATGCTTAGATTTAGCAAAATTATTCATCCAATGAGCTATTTATATGCTATTTTGATAACAGTAGTGTTCACAGTAATAGTAAACATTTTCACATATTTTGCATTGAAAAAAATAGATATGATAGAAAGTTTAAAAAGCGTAGAGTAGGGATTAGGGGGACCGTCCCCTAATCCCGAAGAAAGGTAGAAAGATGGAAATTGACGAAATAAAAAAAGCAAAAACAAATAGAATAGGAAAAAAGATAGAATATTATGAGCAAATTGATTCAACTCATAAATATGCACAAAGAATTGCTGAAAAAGAAAAAAATAGAGAAAATGACGGAAAAGTAATAATAGCAGAAGTACAGACAGATGGAATAGGGACTAAAGGAAGGCAATGGTATACAGGAGAAGCGCAAAATATTGCTATGACAATAATTTTAAATACTGATAAAAAAGCGAAGGATTTAAAAGATTTGCCAATAGAAATAGCAAAAGCCATTCAAAAATCTATATATGACTTATATGGATACACTTTAGAGATAAAACCACCAAATGACTTAATGTTAAATGGAAAGAAGATATGTGGAATCTTAACTCAAATTAATACTTTAGGAGAAGAAATACAGTATATATTAATTAGTTTTGGATTCAATGTTAATGAAGATGATTTTGTGAATTATGATAGTGAAGAAATGAAATTGAAGGAAATTGCAACTTCTCTAAAACATGAATTTAAAAAAGAATTTAAAAGAGAAGAAATAATAGCCAGAATTTTAGAAAACATAGAAAAAATAGAGCTTTAAATCAATTAAAGTTCTATTTTTTTACATGTAGAATAAAATGTATTACAAATACAAAAAACTATGAAAAGGTTTATAGGTAAATCCTTCATAAAAACCTAAATACATTATACAAGGAAGGATAATATGGAAGTACATCAAGTTACAGAAAACAATTTCTTAGCTAACATATTCAAAGGAATAGGAATAGCCTTTGCAATCACACTAATATTATTGCTCATATTTTCGGCAGTATTAACATTTTCTAACATAAGTGAAAGTGTCATAAGTCCAGTTATAATAACAGCTACTGCAATAAGCATATTAATTGGAAGTTCAATAGGAAACAACAAAATTAAGAAAAACGGACTTCTAAATGGAGCTTTAGTTGGAATCATCTATATGGTCATAATCTACTTAATTTCAAGCCTTTTAAACTGGAGATTTAGTTTGAATTTGCAAAGTATAATTATGATAGTAGTAGGTATGATATTTGGAATGCTTGGGGGAATCATTGGAGTAAATAGGTAAAGAACATTAATTGCCAGCATTCCAATAATCAACTAAATACTGTCTTTGAGAATTAGGAACAATATTAATACGAATTGCAGAAAAAGGTTTATCAAAACGATACATAGTTTCTTGACCGTTATATTTAGCAGGAAGCCAGCCAACACCTTTAATATAAATTTGATAAATAACTGAATATTCAGAGTAATCATCTAGTGATAACGCAATTCCAGAAAGTCCAAAAAGGTATTGCTTAGCAATTTCTTCTGGAATAGGGTTAGAACCTGTTTTAGATGAATAATTTACTCCAGTTCCTCCAAATTCAGTAAAACCTTTACCAGATGTTATACCGGCTAAATTTTCTTTATTTATAGTTCTCCACGAAGTTAATGGATTATAGCCATAATTATATCTAAGCTCAGTAGATTTACAATTTCCAGATGAACCTTCACCATAATAAGTATAAAGAAAAGCTCTACCTTTTAATGAAGAAGAATCAATATTACCAGAAGTTCTAATAAATAATGCTTCTGTTTTACAAATACTATCAGAATTTATCACTTTACTACCAGAAATTTCTCCTGATTTAACAATATCATAATTATTAGTACCTGCATCATATGCAGCATAATCCAAAACAATATTACTAGCTTTTTTTATTGATACCAATGCCGAAGCTGGATTTTGAGCAAAATCTTTTATAGGTAGTTCATATTCAATAGGATTAGGAAAATTACGAGATAAAATCATATTATCTGAAGAAATATCCCAACCATCCACAGGTTGTATACCTTCATTAACAGTAATAGTACCTTTTGAATAATTATCAGCTACCAATTCTTCAGAAAAAATAGTAACAGGAGCAGTATTATCAATTAAAATATCTAGATAAAAAGTCTTTTTTAAATTGTTCTGCATAGAAGTATCAATAACAGTACCTCTTAAAAATGATATACTTAATTTTCCATCACCTGGAACGTTTGTAAATACAATATCATAAATATGTTCACTTTCAGAAATGCAAGAAATATTTTTTAAATCTACAGAAACTAACTTATTATTAACTTTTACATCAATATGATTAGAATCAAGATTGATTTGTGAAATATGATCTTCTATTATTTGTATTCTAGCAGTAATTGTATGTGTTTTATTAGCATATTTTGGGTATTGAGAGTTAGTATTACTAAAACTAAGTAGTTTGATCTCTGGTGGGGTATTGTCAAGTTCTAATCTTGCAACTAGAAATGAATTTTCGAATTGATATTTAGATAATGAAGAGAAAGAAAAGAATGGAATTATAAAGACGACGAAAAAACTAAAAATAATAAATAGCTTTGTTTTCAATAAGCATACCTCCTTAAATTAATATAATTTTCGGAAGAGATATACATATTATAATGTGAAATAATGGAAATGTCAACCGGTGTTTTTTGTCGAATTTTGCGATGAAAAGTTAGAGAATTTTGTAAAAAATAGTTGACATTTCCAAAATATGGAATTATAATCAATTTAACATTTTCATTTTTCTATAATTTTTTTCAAAATTTTTAATCGAAAAACTTTTCAAGAAAAATCAAAATAAAAAATAAAAAAGGAGGAATGCTTATTGAAAAAGAAAGCAGTAGTAATTATCGCTATTTTAGTAGCAATTATTTTATCATTTGTAGGAGGACAAACCTATTCAAAATATGTAACAGAAGTTAGAGGTGATGGAACAGCACAAATTGCAACATGGGATTTTAAAGTAAATGGACAAAAAGAAGAAGTACAAACAATATCTTTAGGTTCTACATATGATAGCTCTACATTAGTAAATGGGAAAATAGCACCAGGAACAGAAGGAAACTTTCAAATTATTGTTGATGCAACAGGTTCTGATGTAGGGATTGATTACAAAATTAAATTTTCTGATGAAACTACAAAACCAACTAATTTAAAATTTTATTATCAGGAGGTAGAATATAATTCTATTTTAGAATTAGGAGATGCTTTATCTGGAACTATCAATGCAAATGATGAAAACAAATCAAAAACATTTGATATTAAATGGAAATGGAATTATGAAACAGGAAGTAATCCAACAGAAATAGCTTCTAATGACAAAATAGATACACAAAATGCGCAAGAAATTACAAACTATGAATTTGATGTCATCGTTTCAGGAACACAAGTTGTACCACAAGCATAGGCTTTTGGAAAATTTGCTGTTAATTTGTAGTATTTTATTAGTTCTCGTGATTATTTATATCCAATTTTTTTCAAGTGAAATGAATATAAAACCTTTTGGAATAGAGGTTCTAAGAGTTATGTCTGATAGTATGAACCCAGTATTTAAGAAAAATGATATCATCATTATCCAAGAACAAAATGAATATAAAGTCGGAGATATAGTTGCATATATTGCTGATGATGGCAATATAGTAACACATAGGATTATAGAAGAAAATGAAAATGGATTTTATACCAAAGGTGACAATAATAATACTAAAGATGAAGCTCTAATTTATCCTAATAATATTATTGGTAAATTCAAAATAATTCTTTATTCATCTAGGACAAGTGAAAATATTAGTAAGTAATTTGTCTTAAACCAAAATATAGAAAATACTAGGTCAGAAAGGGGAGATGATTTATTAAAAAAACTGAAAAAGTGAATGGAGAAAATAAAATTATAAAATTAAACATTAAAAAAGGAAAAATGAAAAAAAGAGAAGTAGTTTTACTACTAATAGTATTAATGGTAATTTCGCTTTTTATATCTGGATATAGTATGGGAAAAAGTATGAGTACAACACAAATAAATTCAACTACTCGGAGTGGCAAAACCTATTTTAGAAGTTGAAAATAATCCAGAAATAACAATAACATCAATAAATAAGGAAAGTACATATGATTTTAAAGTGAAAAATTACAATACAAATGAAGAAATATCACAAGTTGATTTATTATACACAATAGAGATATTAACAAAAACAGATGAAAGCATTACTTTTAAATTATACAAAAATGATGAAGAAGTAAAATTAGAAGATAACAAGAGTGAAGAATTTTTATTATCAAAAGATGAAAAACAGGAAGATAATTACAAACTAAAAATTCTATATGACAAAGGAAAAGCACGAGGAAGAGATATTTTTCAAGATGTGCAAATAAAAGTCCATACAGAGCAAAGAAAAGTTTAGCTTAAAAGTAAAACAAAGGAACAAAATAGAAAGGAAAACAATTAATGGAAGCAAAAAATAAAAGCAAAAAGAAAAAAATAATAATTATATTGATAATTCTTCTTATAATATTAATCTGGTTTTTATCAAAAGGCAATTTGAACTTTTTTAATGATGATATAATATTTTTCAAAAATTTTTATTCTTCACAAGGGATAGGTGAAAACAATAACGAAAATGAAGAAAATCAAAATAATCAAATTTATAATTCAAATTCAGATAATGTGTTTATAATATCTACTAAAAAATCTGAAACAAGAGAAACTTCTTTATTTTCAAACATATCAAATGAAACAAATTGGAATCGAATTATATATCCAGGAACAAAAGGAGAATTTTCAATACAGCTATATGGACAAGAAAATTTAAATTATCAAATTATATTTCAAAGCAAAAATCAAAAACCTAAAAATTTAGTGTTTAATGAAAAAGGAAGAGATAATTATTATGAAACACTAGAAGCATTAGGTGAGACTTTGACTGGAAATATAGAGAAAGGAGAAATGAAAGAAATAACCATTGAATGGCAATGGCAATATGAAACAAATGAAAATGGAAATATGCAAGATACAAAAGATGGAAATGAATTAAAAGAATATAACTTTTTAATTATAGCAAGAGGAGAAGAAAAGATATAGAAAAAACGAAAATGAAATTTACATTTGAGAGAACTTATTATAAAAATATTTTTTATGAAAGTTCTCTCACATTTTACTCTTAATTGTAATCTCATTTCATACAAAATGGCTTTGAGGAGTGAAAAAGAAAATGGAGCAATCTTATATAAATTGTTTAAAAAAATTACGAAAATTTAGAAAAAGAATACAAAAAGAATCAGATTTAAAAATAGGAAAGTTATATTTTTCATGGATAGCAACTAAGACAGAAAAAATACTAAATGAAAAGAATAAAGATTATATATATGAAAATTTAGTAAAATATACTTTGGAAAATTATAAAATAGATAAATATACATATGAAAGATTAAATAAAAAAGAGAAACAAATAGTGAATGACAATTATATTGAGAAAAATAATTATTATGTATTTGAAAATAGAAATATTTCAAAAAGTGAAGTGATGTATATATTAAAAAATATATTGTTAAAAAGAGGAAATGTAGTATGGATAGATTTTGGATTTAATATAGGAAATGAATTTGGTGGAATGCATCCGGCAATTATATTAAAGAATTTTGATACAGAATTGCTTGTTTTACCAGTGTCTTCTAAAAAACCAAAAGAATATATAAAATTAGAACAAAAATATATTGATGGTAATATAACATTTCAAGAATATATGAATAGAAAGACTGCAATCACCGACATAGTGCAATTAGATAGGATATATAGATTCAAAAATATGACTAGATGGGCTAATATTACAAGAATAAGAAAAGTTAGTATATTAAGATTAAATTTTGAGGATACTATAGGAAAAATTGATGGGAAATATCTTAATATTATATCTAAAAAAATAAGTATAGAATTTTAGTATAAATCATTGACTTTTAGTATAAAATATAGTATCATTGCAATAGAAGTGATTGATAAAGATTGCTATGGGAGGAACATAAGTTCCAGTAATTGCTATGGGAGGTAACTAACTAAAAATAGTTAGTTACCAGTTTTTTTTCAAAAACAGTTGATATTTTTCCAGATTTAATATAAAATCTAAAAAGACAAAAGGAGGACAAAAGATGATAACATTAGAAGACGTTATAAAAAACGAAGAAGTGGAAGCCTTAATAAAAGGCGCACAAAAACAATTAGACAGCTTAGGATATACTGAACATAGCCATAGGCATATAGCAATAGTATCAGAAAGAGCAGGAGAAATTTTAGAAAAACTGCGGATATCCAGAAAGAACGGTAGAACTTGCAAAAATTGCAGGATATATGCATGACATAGGAAACAGTGTAAATAGAACAGACCATGCACATAGTGGAGCAATTTTAGCATACAACATTTTAAAAGATATGGGAATGCCAGTAGAAGAAAGAACAGAAATTATGATGGCAATAGGAAATCATGATGAAAACACAGGCACAGCAATTAGTGACATATCAGCAGCATTAATACTGGCAGACAAATCAGATGTGCACAGAAATAGGGTTACTAATACCAATTTATCAAAATTTGATATACATGATAGAGTGAATTATGCAGTTACAGATGCTGATTTAGAAGTAAATGCAGAAGAAAGAAAAGTAATATTAAATTTAACAATAGATACAAAACTATGCCCAGTATTAGATTATTTTGAAATATTTATGGATAGAACAATGATGAGTAAATATGCAGCAAAATATCTAAAAATATGGTTTGAATTAGTAATTAATGGGACAAAATTATTGTAAGATAATTATAATATTGGTTATAGGAGAACCATAAAACCTAAATATCAAAATACGAGGAATGAGATTAGAATGAAAAAAATTAAAATACTAACAATAATACTATTAATAATATTAATCACAATGGTTGCATTTTGGGGAATATACACTCAAGTACAAAATAGAATGGAAAATCAAGTAAGAGATTATTCTTATGCAATGGATTTAGCAGGAAGTAGAGTAGTTAGATTAATTGTAAGTGATGACAGTGAAACAGTAGTTAAAGATTCAGAAGGAAATGTTGTAGAAGATAGTGAAAATTTAACAGATGATGAAATAACTGCAAATGGTTACACAAAGGAAGAAACACCATATAACAGTGATGATGTAAAAACAGTTGATAATTATAGAAAATCAAAAGAAATAATAGAAAAAAGATTCAATGAACTTGGTATATCAAACTATATTACAAGACTAGATGAAGAAACAGGAGATATCATAGTAGAAATTACTGAAAACGATGATACAGATAGTATTGTAAGTAATTTAGCAACAACAGGTAAATTTGAAATAGTGGATAGCCAAACACAAGAAGTTTTAATGGATAACAGTGATATAAAACTAGCAAATGTAATGTATGGAGCAGATTCAAGTTCTGCAACAAGTTCAGGAACAATGGTATATCTAAATATTGAATTCACAAAAGAAGGAACAAGTAAATTAGAAGAGATTAGTACAAACTATACAGCAACAACAGAAGATACAAACACAACATCAGAAGATACTAAT
Organism: uncultured Clostridium sp.; assembly: GCA_946487895.1. Lineage (GTDB taxonomy): Bacteria > Bacillota > Clostridia > TANB77 > CAG-508 > CAG-269. Next base: position 25,461 of record CAMLUO010000007.1, on the reverse strand, counting down.
ACAACTGACGAAAATGCAACAACAGATGAAACAAATACAACAAATGAAACATCATCAGAAGATGCTACATCAGATGACACTAGCTCAGATGATACAACAGAAAAAACAATAACAATGAAAATTGATGGTGAAGAAATAATGACAACAAGTTTTGATGAGCCAATCAGAACAGGAAGATTACAACTATCAATTGGATATTCAACAACAGATGCAGACACATTAAATGGATATATAAATCAAGCATCAAACATGGCAGTAGTACTAGATACAGGAAATATGCCAGTTAGATATGAAGTAGACACAAATGAATTTATCGAATCAGATATAACACAAAATCAATTACAAATAGCAAGTTATATAATGCTTGGAATTGTAGGATTAGCACTAATAGTATTAATAATTAGATATAGAACTTTAGGATTACTAGGTGCATTTAGTTATGTAGGTTTAATGTCAATTCTATTATTAATCATAAGATATGCAAATGTTGTTTTATCAATGGAAGGAATATTCGGAATTGCAATAGTATTAATATTAAACTACATCTTTGTAAATAAATTCTTAAATAAATTAAAAGACAATAGAAAAGACCTATCAAAAGAAGAAGTAATCAAAGCAAACAAAGAAACATATAAAGAGTTCTTCATAAGAATAATACCAGTAATAATAATGGTAATTGCATTTTCTTTTGTACAATGGACACCTATTAGTAGTTTTGGAATGGTAATGATTTGGGGAATTGCTTTAATAGCAGCATATAATGTGATATTTACAAATAACTTATTAAAATTAAAAGCAAAAAAGATTAGCATTTAACAAAACTAAATAAAGCTAACAGTAAAACAATTGTCAAAGGAAGGAATGATATATAAATGAAAAATATAAGTAAAAAAACAAAAATTTTAGGCATAATAATAGCAATAATTATAATTGCTGGAATCATAGTAATAGCAACAAAAGGATTTAATTTTGATTTAAAATATGAAAAATCACAAAAAGTTGAACTATATATAGAACAAGAATTTGAAATAAATGATATAAAAGCAATAACAGATGAAGTAATGCCAGGAAAACAAGTAATAATACAAAAAGTAGAAGTATTTGAAGATAGTGTGAGTATAACAGCAAGTGAAATTACAGATGAAGAGAAATCAAACTTGATAACAAAAATAAACGAAAAATATGGAACAGAATTATCAGCAGATAGTACAGAAATAGAAAATATACCACACACAAGAGCAAGAGATATTGTTAAACCATATGCATGGCCATTTGCAATTGCAACAATAATTATCTTAGTATATATGGCAATACGTTATCACAAATTGGGAAGTATTAAAATAATAGCTAAAACAATTGGAATAAATCTAGTATCACAAGCAACACTAATAAGTATAATTGCAATTACTAGAATTCCATTTGGTAGATTAACTATTCCAATGGTTCTTGCAGTATATCTATTAACAATGGTTGGATTAACAGCAAGATTTGAAAAAAGATTGGAAGAAAATAAAACAGAAAAGAAAGAAGATAAATAATAAAATCAAAAGGCATCCTACACATGGATGTCTTTTTGAAACCAAAAATAAAAAAATTACCAAAAAACTATACAAAAAACAAAAAACTAATGATATAATATACACCAAATGGAAGAAGGAAAATATGGAGGAAAAATAAATGGGAAATATAGTATTACTAGATGAACTAACAATAAACAAAATAGCAGCAGGAGAAGTAATAGAAAGGCCAGCATCAGTAATAAAAGAAATGGTAGAAAACTCAATAGATGCAGGAGCAACAAACATAACAGTAGAAATAAAAAATGGAGGAATATCATACATAAAAGTAACAGACAATGGAAAAGGAATAGTACAAGACGACTTAGAAATAGCTTTTGAAAGACATGCAACAAGCAAAATCAGAAGTGCAGATGATTTAGACACAGTAACATCAATGGGGTTTAGAGGTGAGGCATTAGCAAGTATAGCAGCAATAGCAAATGTAGAAATGATATCAAAAACAAAAGAACAAGATGTAGGATATAAAATAGTAGTACAAGCAGGAGATATATTAGAAAAAGAAGAAACAGCTTGTCAAGTAGGAACATCAATCACAGTAAGAAACCTATTTTTCAACACACCAGTAAGATACAAATTCTTGAAAAAAGATTACACAGAAGCAGGATATATTGAAGATGCAATAACAAGAATAGCTTTAGTAAATCCACATATAGCAATAAAATTAATAAACACAGGAAAAACAGTAATACAAACAAATGGCAATGGTGACATGAAAAGTGTAATATACAGTATATATGGAAAAGACGTGGCAAATGCAATATTAGATGTAGACTACAAATATGAAGATATACATGTAACAGGAGTAATAGGAAAACCAGAAATAGCAAGGTCAAACCGTTCTAATCAGCTATTTTTTGTAAATAAAAGATATATCAAAGACAAAACTCTAACAGCTGCAACAGAACAAAGCTATAAAGGGTTAATACCAATAGGAAAATTTGGATTTGTAGTATTGAATATAGAAATGAATCCTGCAAAAGTTGATGTTAATGTACATCCAGCAAAATTAGAAGTTAGGTTTGAAGAAGAAAGCAAAATATTCCAAGCAATTTATCATTCAATTAAAGATACACTACTAAAAAGTGAATTAGTTGCAGACACTTCAAAACCAGAAGAAATAAGCACAGCAATAAATAAGAGAGCATTAAGTTTTGATGAAAGATTGAAAAACTTAAGAGAAGCTAAAAAAGAAAATCAACAACAAGGTGGACTATTTTCTTTCAGAAAGCAAAATGAAAAACAAATTGAAGAATATACAGATGAAGAAAGTAAATTAAAAACTAATATAATTGAAGATGTATATAAAAGTAAAAATAATAACATAGAAAATGGCATAACAGATAATCAAGAAATGCCAAAACGAGAAACAAAAAATAATGAAATTGATTATAGCAAACCTTTAGATACATATGATGTTTTAGCACAATTGCGAAAAATGAAGGAAAAAATTGAACAAGAATTACAAGAAAAAGACATTGTACCAGCAACATTAAAAGATAATAGTGAAGAATACAAGTTAGATAAAGAAAATGTAAATAGAAGCTATGATGAAAATAATGCTGAAAATGTAGAAAATAAGGAAGATGATGAAAAAGAAAAAGAGCAAGTCGCAGATGCTCACAAAGCAATTGAAGAAATAAAAGACGAGGAAGTTCAAAAAGAATTTACTGAAATAAAACAAAAAATGCAAGAGTTAAATGACAATCCACAAGTTGTATCAGAGGATTTCAACGAAATGTATGCAAAAATGTTCGGAAGAAAACCAATAACAGAAGAAACAGAAGAAGAAAAAGAAAAAGCAAAACAAGCATCAAAAATGAGTGCAGTAGACATAGGAAAAGATAATTTATCAGTATTTGACCAAACAGAAGAATTCAAAAAGCCAACATATAAATTTATCGGAATAGTATTCAAAACATATATAATACTTGAAATAGGAAATGAAATGTACATTTTGGACCAACACGCAGCACATGAAAGAACAATGTATGAAAAAGTAAAGAAAAATTATTATAGTGAAACTAACAAAGATTCACAAATGTTACTATTACCAGACATAATAACACTAACACACAAAGAAATGGATATAGCAAAAGACAATATGAAAATGTTTGAACAAGCAGGGTTTAGTTTAGAAGAATTTGGAGAAAATACAATTAAACTAACAGGAGTACCAACAGTATGTATTGATTTAGATACAAAAGAACTATTTTTAGAAACACTAGATGAAATTAATACAGTTGCAAGAACAGCAAAACAAGAAAAAGAAGAAAAATTTATTGCAACAGTAGCATGTAAAGCAGCAGTAAAAGCAAATATGGCATTAACCAGAGAAGAAGTGGAAAGTTTAATGGACAAGTTATTACAATTACCAAATCCATTTACATGCCCACATGGAAGGCCAACAGTAATCAAAATGACTAAGTATGATATTGAAAGAAAATTTGCTAGAAAATAGCTGGTTGAAAAATAATTACAATTTCAATAGAAAGGAATGAAAAAACATGGCATTTATAATTGTAATTGCATTAATTATATACTTTATAAACATAGCTTGGACTTGGAAAAGTCTTGGAGAAATCGAGAAAAGCCAAAAAGTAATATTTATCATAGTTGGATTACTAATTCTATTTATAATAACACTAATTACATTTAATATATCTACAAGAAACATACAATATCAGCATCAAGGACAAACACAGCTGATTAGAAATGTATTAGTAGCAATTTTTACAGGAATTAATGGAATTATAATTATGCCACAACTAGCAAAAATACTAGAAAAAGCAAAAAATGGAGATTTAGAAAAAAATCAAATACGAAATAGAATTATTCTATGGATTATAGTATTAATAATATGTATCATTTTTGAATGTGGATATATGGAAAGCACTCAACAAGGAATAGTAAATATACAACATTCTTTACAGAATTCAAATTAGGATTTATAATGATGAAATGTAAAATATAATGGAAGGAGGAATAAAGATGTGTCCCCAAAAGGACAAAATGTCTCAAACAGAAACGTCCCCAATGCGACAAAAAGAACAAGTAATAGTGATTTGTGGACCTACAGCATCAGGAAAAACAGGACTTTCAATTGAACTTGCAAAAGAAATAAATGGAGAAATAGTATCAGCAGATTCAATGCAAATATATAAAGACATGAATATAGGAACTGCAAAACCAACACCTGAAGAAATGCAAGGGATAAAGCATTATTTAATAGACTTTATTTCGCCTGACGAAAGATATAGTGTAGCAGATTATAAAAAAGATGCAAAAAAAGCAATAAAAGAAATTATAGACAAAGGAAAAACTCCAATTGTAGTTGGAGGAACAGGGTTATACGTTGATAGTTTGATATATGAAATCGAATATCCGGAAATAGAATTTGATGAACAATATCGTAAAGAGTTAGAAAAAATAGTTAATGAAAAAGGTTTAGAATATGTATACGAAAGGGCAAAAGAAATAGACCCTCAAGCAATAGAAAAAATAAGTAAAAATGATGCAAAAAGAATTCTAAGAATCCTAGAAATATATCATGCAACAGGAAAAAACAAAACAGAGCAAGAAATCGAATCAAGAAAAAAAGAAGTAGAATATGATTACAAAGTTTATGCAATTAATTGGGATAGAGAAACTTTGTATGAAAGAATTAATAAAAGAGTAGATAACATGATAGAACAAGGGTTAATAGAAGAAGTTGAGGAAATATCAAAAAAATATAATAAATTTCCAACAGCAATGCAAGGATTAGGATATAAAGAAGTTGTAGAATATCTAAAAGGAAATTGTACAAAAGAAGAGATGATAGAAAAAATAAAAAAAGAAACGAGACACTATGCAAAAAGGCAATTAACATGGTTTAGAAAAAACAAGCAAACCATATGGATAGATGGAGAAAAGTCAACAGATTATAATATGAATTTAATTTGTAGTGACTGCAATATTTTGAACAAGTAGCGTCCCCAAAGTATCCAAAAATGGTCAGTCCGAACCTGAAGTGACCAAAGTGACCAAACTAACCAAAGAAAGGAATGAAGAAGATATTGGAAAAGCAAAATAAAGAGCGAAAAAAAACAACTAAAAAAACAACAATGAACCAGAAAAAGAAGATAATATTAAATGTTATAATTGTAGCAGTTCTTATTTATGTTGTATATGCGATATATCTTCTTATTAAAGAGCCGACAAACATATTTACAATAGAAGAAGGAACATTGTATCAAGAAGAAACAGACATAGGATATGTTATAAGAAAAGAAACAGTAGTAAGAGGAAATAACTATAAAAACGGAATGGAGCAAATAAAAGCAGAAGGAGAGAGAGCGGCGAAAGATGAAAATATATTTAGATATTACAGTACAAACGAAGAAAGTTTAAAACAAAAAATAGCAGAACTAGACGAACAAATTCAAACAGCAATGACAGAAGATACAAGTATATTTTCAGCTGATATAAAATCATTAGAAGACCAGATAGACGAAAAATTAAAAGAAATTAATGAGATTACAGATGTAACAACATTAACTGAATACAAAAAAGAAATTGATAACTTGATTACCAAAAAAGCAAAAATAGCTGGAGATTTAAGCCCACAAGGCTCATATTTAAATCAGTTGATAGAAGAAAGAAAACAATATGAAAGTCAGTTAAATTCTGGTGCGGAATATGTAAAAGCACAAATGAGTGGAATAGTGTCATATAAAGTTGACGGATTAGAAGAAACTTTAACACCAGATAATTTCGGAAGTATTAATAAAGAATTTTTAGAAAATCTAAACTTAAAAACTGGAGAGATTGTAGCAACAAGTGAAGAAGCGGGAAAAGTTATAGATAATTTTGCTTGCTACATTGCGACAATATCATCATCAGAAGAAGCAAAACAAGCTGAAGTAGGAGATGACGTAAAAGTTAGATTGTCAAACAATGCTGAGATATCAGCTGAAATAACAAGTATATCACAAGAGAATGAAGATGAAGTTTTACTAATATTAAAAGTTAATGAACAAATAGAAGAACTTATAAATTACAGAAAAATATCATTTGACTTAATATGGTGGGATGAAACAGGATTAAAAATACCAAATGAAGCAATTGTAGAATTAGATGGATTAAATTATGTTGTTAGAAATAGAGCTGGATATTTAAATAAAATACTTGTTAATGTTACAAAACAGGGAGAAGATTATTCTATAGTACAACCATATACAACAGAAGAATTAAAAGAATTAGGATTCTCAAACGAAGAAATAAATTCATATAGGAAGATTTCTTTGTATGATGAAATTATATTAAATCCAGATTTAAGTGAAGTAGAATGAATGTTACAAAAATATTACAAACATATTAAGATTTAATTACATTCATAAAAAATATTGACAATATGGCAAAAAAAGTAGATACTTAGTATGTCAAAACAAAGGAAGTAAATTTAGGAGGTTTTTTATGTCAGGAGCTTTAATGAATAAAGTATGGGATTTATTTGGGATGGACTCAGCTGAGCCAGAAGAATACGAGGATGAGAACATCTATGAATATGAAGACGAGGATGAAGAAGTAGAAGATAAAAAACTATTTGGAAGAAAAAATAGAGAAAAAGTGGTTTCTATGCCACAAACTCAAACTAATGCAATAAAAATGGTTATATCACAACCAACTACATTTGAACAATCAGATGAAATATGTAGTTTCTTAAAAGAGAAAAAATCTGTTATAGTAAATTTAGAGTATGTTAACAAAGATGTAGCAAGAAGAATTGTTGACTTTATTAGTGGTGGAGTATATGCATTAGATGGATATATCCAAAAAGTTTCAAACTCAATATTCTTAGTTGCACCATCAAACTATGAAATTACAAATGAAATGGCAAGAGAAGAAATGAAAAGCAAACTTTCTGTATCTTGGTTAAAAAATAATGGAATAAACTAATAACACTATTTTATACCTAAGGGAAGGAATGATAAATTTGATTACACCATTAGATATCGAAAATAAAAAATTTTCTAAGCAAATGATGAATGGATACAATGTAGAAGAAGTAGATGATTTTTTAGACGAATTGACATTAGATTACACAAAGAACTATAAAGAAGTAAATGAACTAAGAGATAAAGTTGAAGAATTAAATAAAAGTTTGGAACATTACAAAACAATAGAGGAAACACTTCAAAATACATTAGTAATGGCTCAATCAACAGCTGAAGATGTCAAAAAAGTAGCTAGACAACAAGCAGACCAAATAATAAATGAAGCAAAAGGAACAGCTCAAAAACAAGCAAGTGATTTAGATAATGAAATAGTTGCAAAAAAGAAAGAATTAGAAGACGTAAAAAAACAATTTGATATATATAAAGCAAAAATGGAATCATTATTAATTTCTCAACTAGAATTATTAAAAGATATTAACAAAGATGATGCATAAATTATTTATTATTACAAAAGACGAAGACTATCAAAAGTGATAGTCTTATTTTTGCATTTAAAAACAATGAAATTTGTCATATAAAAATGTCATTAAAAAAAGTATTACAATGATTAATGTAAAAATAACCAAACTATGTTACAAAACTATTAAATATATGTTACATTTCTATTAATACTATTGACTTTGATTGAAAAAAGAATAAAATAGTATTATCAAAGAAAGGACAATTTGAAAAATAATCAGCATCTTGCGTTGTTAAACTTCACTTAAAATTTAATCAACGTACATCTAGTACGTCTCATAAATTTTAAGCTCGTTTGCCTAGCAATATACTAATTTTTTTCAAATCGAAATAAGGAATCATGAGAATTATTGCAGGAGAAAAGCGTGGCACAAAATTATATACACTAGAAGGATTAAACACAAGACCTACGCTAGATAGAGTAAAAGAATCTCTATTTAATATTATACAATCAGAAATAAGAGACAGTATTTTTTTGGACATATTTGCAGGAAGTGGGGCAATAGGATTAGAAGCAGTAAGTAGAGGAGCAAAAAAAGCGATACTTTGTGATAACAATAAACAAGCAATACAAATAATAAAAAAGAATATTGAAAAAACACGGGTATCAAGACAAAGTAGAACTTTATCAAATGCAATTTAATGAACTAATAGAAAATAAACTAAAAGACAAAGTAGATATTGTATATTTAGACCCACCATATAAAACAAATTACGCAATTGATGCAATCAAACTATTAGTTAAAAAGGAAATCTTAAAAAGGGATAGTATAATAATAATAGAAACAGACCAAAAAGAAGAAATAAAAGAACAACTAGAAAATTTAGATATAGATATTATAGATGAAAGAAAATATGGAAGAGCAAATCTAATATTTTTACAATATAAAAATTAAAATTTTATATTGTAAAAATATAGCATTGCACAGAAAAATTGCATGGCAATTTTTCGCGACGACAAATCTTTACTCTTCTTAGAGAACTCAAATTAAATAGTTTAATAAAATATGTAAAAAGAAGAAGTTCTCACGAAGAGAGATTTGTCCTTAAAAAAGAAGGCTTAAGCTAAGAAAGGGGTAAAACCATGGAAATATTTACATTATTAGAAACATTGGAGGATTTATTAGAAAGAAGCAGAAATCTGCCATTCTCTTCAAAAGGAATAGTAGATAAAGATGAAATGCTTGATTTAATAAAAGAAATTAGATTAAAACTTCCAGATGAACTAAAACAAGCTAAATGGGTTAAAGAAGAAAGACAACGTATATTAGTAGAAGCTCAAAAAGAAGCAGATGGAATTGTTAAGGAAGCAGAAAATAGAATAATTGCAATGATAGATGAACATGAAATTACAAGAAAAGCATATGACCAAAAAACAGAAATTATTGAAACAGCTAATGAAATGTCAAGAGAAATTTCTAAAGGTACTAAAGAATATGCAGATAGTCTTCTTGCAAATACTGAAAATGTATTAAATGATACTTTAAATAAATTGGGAACTAATATGACAGAAGCTTTGAATTTAATGCAAATTTCTTTGGAGGATACAATTAAAACAATTAAAAATAGTAGAAAAGAGTTGAAATAGATAGCAATCAGAAGTCGGATATCAGAAGTCATAGGCGATTGGCAAGGCTTTTGGTTTCCGGCTTTTAATTAAAAAAATAATCAGCATCTTGCGTCGTTAAACTTCACTTAAAATTTAATCAACGTACATCTAGTACGTCTCATAAATTTTAAGCTCGTTTGCCTAGCAATATACTAATTCTTTTTTTAATTATATATTTAAGGTTAAAAGCGAATAAATTTTTTCGAATTTAGTTAAAAAGAGAGAAAGGATGGTTAAAATAGTGGCAGCAAAAAGAAAAAGAAAATATCAGAAAAGAAAAAAGACAACTTCTAAAATGGATATGGCAGTTATTATACTAATAGTTGTAAGTATCCTTTTAGCAGTTTTAATATATACAAAATCAGGAGTAGTAGGAACAAAATTAAATGAAATACTAGGAGGAATATTTGGAATAGTTCAATATATATTACCTATTGGTATTTTTGTTATAGCTATAAAAATAGCATCAAATGGAAATGAAGAATTTAAAATGAAATTAGTACAATATGGAGTGCTTTTAATAGCATTATCCATTGTATTAAGCGTGTTCCAAATATCTGGAGGAGAATTACAAACAAATGGAGAACTTTCGAGCATAATAAAAGATGCCTACTATTTAGGCTCACAAAGTAAAGGTGGAGGAGCAATAGGTGCACTTGGAGCAGTTCCGTTAGTAAACCTTTTAGGAGTTATAGGAGCAATTATATTATGCTTAGGAATAGCAGTAATATTAATAGTATTTACATTTGGAATTAACTTGTCAGAAAAAATTCAAGAAATGGCAGACAAGATGGAAGAAAAACGAGAAGAAAAATTAGAATATCGTGAACAAAGAAAAAAAGAATTAGCACAAATGGCTGAAGAAGAACAAGAAACACCAGCACAAAGAAGAAGAAGAGAAAGACAAGAAAGATTAGCTCAAAAAGAATTAGAAAAACAACAAAACAATCCAATGGAAAATCAAATAAAAATCAACTTTGGTGGACGAATTGTTGATAATGGAGACGAAAAACAAGGATTAAAGAAATATGACCATAGTAATGACGATTTAGAGCCATTAACAAAAGAAAGTAAAAAAGGATTATTAGCAAGAAAACAAGCTGAAAATAAACAAGAAGTAATTGAACCAGATGTTTTAGAAAACAACTTATTCAAGCAAGAAGATGAACAAAAAGAAGAAAAGAAAAGAGAAGTTTTACAATTAGAACATGCAATGACAGTTGAGGATGAACATTATGAATATCCACCAGTAGAGTTACTTAGCAAAGCAGGAAAGAAAACACTAAAAGGTGGAGCAAAGCTATTGACAGATACAGCAACAAAACTTCAAAAAACCTTATATAGTTTTGGAGTATCTGCAAAAGTTGAAAATGTATCAGTAGGACCAGCAATAACACGTTATGAGCTTAAACCAGCAGAAGGAGTTAGAGTTAGCAAAATAGCAAATCTAGCAGATGATATAGCACTAAACTTAGCAGCAGAAACAATACGTATAGAAGCACCAATACCAGGAAAGCAAGCAGTAGGAATTGAAGTACCAAACCGTGAAAAAGAAGCAGTACATCTAAGAGAAGTACTAGATAGCGAAGAATTTAGAAAAAGTGATTCAAAACTAACAATAGCACTTGGAAAAGACGTTGCGGGAGAAATCCAATTAGCAGATATAGCAAAAATGCCACATGTATTAATTGCAGGTTCAACAGGTTCAGGAAAAAGTGTGTGCATAAACACAATAATAACAAGTATAGTTTATCATGCAAAACCAAGTGAGGTTAAATTTGTAATGGTAGATCCAAAAGTAGTTGAATTATCAGTATATAATGGGATACCACATCTATTAATCCCAGTAGTAACAGACCCAAGAAAAGCAGCAGGTGCACTTGCATGGGCAGTACAAGAAATGGACAACAGATATAATCTATTTGCACAAAAAGGAGTAAGAGACTTAAAAGGATACAACAAAGCAATAGAAAAAGAAGAAGGAATGGGAAAACTACCACAAATAGTAATAATTATAGATGAGTTAGCAGATTTAATGATGGTAGCAAAAAATGATGTAGAAGATGCAATATGTCGTTTAGCACAAAAAGCAAGAGCAGCAGGAATGCATCTAGTAATTGCAACACAAAGACCATCAGTAGATGTAATCACAGGACTAATCAAAGCAAATATACCATCAAGAATAGCATTTGCAGTATCATCACAAGTAGACTCAAGAACAATATTAGATAGTGTAGGAGCAGAAAAACTACTAGGAAAAGGAGATATGCTATATTTCCCATCAGGAGCGCCAAAACCATCAAGAGTACAAGGAGCATTTGTATCAGATGACGAAGTAGAAAAAATAGTAGACTTCATAAAATCAAATGGAACAGCAACATATAGTGAAGACATATTAGAAAGCATAGAAAATAATAATAAAACAGAAAAAGAATTAACACAAGAACAAGCAGAAGATGACGAAACAGACCCATTTTTAATGGATGCAATACAAACAGTAGTAGAAACAGGACAAGCATCAACATCATTTATTCAAAGAAGGTTTAAGGTAGGATATGCAAGAGCAGGAAGAATAATAGACCAAATGGAAGAAAGAGGAGTAATATCTGGTTACCAAGGAAGCAAACCAAGAGAAGTACTAATGACATTAGATAAACTAAATGAACTAAAAATGGGAACAAGTTCAGAAGCGAGGGATTAGGGGACGTTCTTTCAATCCCTTCAACTGGGACTAAGGGACAGTCTTTATAAAAAGAGTGTCCCCCGAATCCTTAAAGCAGGGATTGAAAGAACGTCCCTCAATCCCTGAACGAAAGGAGAAGTAAATTGCCAAAGAAGAATGATAAGTTATTAGATAAATTTGTCAAAAAGAACTATAACAATGAATTAGAAAAAGTGCTAGAAAAAAAGTACTTTGATGAAAATACAAAAAGCCTTCTTCTAAGTATCATGTATAAAATTGAAACAGCATATAAAGACTATGAAAAAGTAAAACAAACAGTTGAGCCAAAAGAAATATTTATTCAAAAAATTATAGATATAATCCAAACTCAATGTGATGACATAAAAGTTGTTAAATTAAAATCAAAAGAAGCAGAAATGCTAGGAAATCATACTTTTTTAGTTGAAAGAGACAAAAAAAGAATTATATGCTATCCAATTGAAAGGAAATTATTATATTGTATTGCGAAAATAGACAAACATGAAACAATAATAAAAGACAAATATTATCTAATAAACGAAACATTATCAGAATTAATAAATGTAGGAAACAACATAAACACAGTAGAACCCATGAGAGACTTCAATGGATATTCTTGGACAACAATTCCAAGGGAAATTGAGAGCATACCACATAATCTAATATATCAAAATTTAAGAATGTTAATAGGATATCAATTCTTAAATGAATGGATTGAGAATAAAGAGTTCATAATAGATTATATGGAAGAATTTGAGAATGAATTTGAAGCACTTTATGGAGAAGAAAACAAAAACAAATTTGTAAAAGAATTAATTGAATTATCAATCTTATTAGCCATCAGATTCAATTCTAAAATAAAAGATAAAATTAAAAAAGAAAAAAATGAAATAGACGAAAAATTAAAGCAGATTGAAAACAATCAAGAATTTGTACAAACACAAACAAGAGAAAAGAAAAGATTAGCAGATGAAATAAAACAAATAGATGAAACATTGAATAACAAAGAGTTATTACAAAAAGAATATGAAAAAAGAAATGAATTTTTACCATTAGAAAAGAAAATATTTAGTAGTAGAATATTATCACAAATAATGGCAAAAGAAAGAGAAGAAAAGATAGAAAAAATAGAAGAAATAAATAAACTATTAATACCACAAGAATTTGTTAAATATAAAAAAGAATTAGAAGATAAAGAAAAATATTTAAAATATATAGATACAGAAAACATTGAAAAAGAAATAGAAAAATATTTGTTAAAAATACAAAAAGAATTCATAAAATGCTATAACATAAAAGTCGAAAAAGCACAAACAAAACAAGAAATTATAACATTATTATATGAGATTAGATATTATAATTTATTACCATATACACAAGAAAAAAGCATATGCCAGGTAAAAGAAATACAAAAAGAATTAGAAGAACTAAAGAAAAAACTATTAAAAAGAGCATATGAAATGAAGGTAACAGAGCAATTTGCAAAAAAAGATGAAATACATTATGAATTAATGAAAAATATATTTGATATAAGAGTTATAAGCTTAGAAGATTTATATATAAAAGTTATAAAAGAAAAAGAAAAATACTATATACAACTATTTGACGAAAACATCTTTGAAGAAAAAATAGAAATACAAGATAGTGAAAATTTAAGCAAAAAAGATTTAGAAATTAGACTAAACAAAAAAGTTAAAATTTTTAGATAGGTGCAATGGGGACGGCCCCATCTTGCATAAATACGTGCAAAGTAACACGTCTCCATTGCACTCTGAGAGAAAGGATGAAGTTAATGAAAATTACTTTTTTAGGAGCAACAAGAACAGTTACAGGTTCAAACTTTCTAGTTGAAGCTTGTGGAAAGAAATTTTTAGTGGACTGTGGAATGTGGCAAGGAAAAGCAGAAATAGAAGAAGAAAATGCTGAAGAATTTGCATTTAATCCACAAGAAATTGATTTTATGCTATTAACACATGCACATATTGACCACTCAGGAAGAATTCCAAAACTATATAATGAAGGATTTAGAAATAAAATATATGCACATAAAGCAACATGTGACCTATGTGCTTTAATGCTACCAGACAGTGGACATATACAAGAAATGGAAAGTCAATGGAAAAATAAGAAAAGACTAAGAAAAGGTGAAAAAGAAATACCACCAATATATACAGCAGAAGATGCAGCAAAATCACTAAAAATTTTTGAACCAGTACAATATGATCAAATAATAGAAATAACTCCAGATATTCATGTTAGATTCAATGATGCAGGACACATGTTAGGTTCAAGCATTATTGAATTGTGGACAAATGAAGATGGAAAAGAAACAAAAACAGTATTTACAGGAGACTTAGGAAATAATGATATTCCACTATTATCTGAGCCAACTATGATTGAAAGCACGGATTATCTAGTTATGGAGTCAACATATGGAAGTAGATTGCATATGAGAAATGATGAAAAAGCTCAAATGTTTTTGGACATAGTATCAGATACTCTAGATAATGGCGGAACAGTAGTAATACCATCATTTGCAGTTGGAAGAACTCAAGAAATATTATATGAAATAAACAAATTAAAAGATGAAAACAATAATGATGAAGAATTTAAAAGAAAATATAAAACATTAATGAAAGCAAATGTATTTGTGGATAGCCCACTTGCAATTTCAGCAACAGAAGTATTTAGAGAAAATATGAATCTATTTGATGAAGAAACACAAAAAGAGATAGCTAAAGGAGATAATCCACTTGAATTTCCAGGACTAAAATTCACACAAACAGCAGATGAATCAAAAGCATTAAATGAAGATACAAGACCAAATATAATAATATCAGCAAGTGGAATGTGTGAAGTTGGAAGAATAAAACATCATTTAAAACACAATTTGTGGAATCCAAAATCAACGATATTATTTGTTGGATATCAAGCACCAGGAACATTAGGATATAACATAGTAAATGGAGCAAAAAAGGTAAAAATCTTTGGAGAAGAAATAGCAGTAAATGCAAGAATAGAATATATTGAAGGATATTCTGGACATGCTGACCAAGAAGGATTAATGAATTTTATATATTCATTTATAGAAAAACCAAAACACATCTTTTTAGTACATGGAGAACCTGAATCACAAGATATATTAAGAGAAAAAATTGAAACAGAAACAGGATTAGGTGTTACAGTACCAGAATTTGGAGAAACATATGACTTAAAAGATACAATTACAATGGAACACAAAATAGAAAGAAAACTTGCAACCAACATGAGAGGAGAAATAATCCAAAGACTAGAAAAGCTAAAAGAAGAAATAAAAGATATGGATACTTATGTAAGACAAGATATTGACAACAAGAATTTAAGAGATGAGGACATATTTAGGATTAATGAAAAGATTAAAGAGTTAGAAAAACAGATTGTGAATGTTATCGAAGGCTAAGGATTTGAGATATAATATTATAACTAATAAATAAAAGACAAAGAAAATGCTAGAAAAAGCAAGAAAGTATATGAAAAAGTAAGAAAATAAAAAATGAAGAGGATTTTCGGGGCCGTCCCCAAATCCTCTAAAAGGAGAAAGACATGGAAGAAAAGTATTTAAATGAAGCAATAATAGGAAATAAAAATATGATAGCAACACTAACTTCAAAAGGAGAATTACAAAGGCTATACTTTCCAAACAAAGACAATAGACAATATATCAACTTTTTTCATACAGGCGTGAAAATCAATGAATCAGATTTAATCTATTTACATGATGATATAAACAATGTATATAAACAATATTATGAAGCAGATACAAACATCATAAATACTGAAATCACTAACACATATTTCAACTTAACAACAGTCCAAACAGACTATGTTTTATTAAAAGAAAATGTGTTAGTTAAAAGATATGTTTTCTTAAATGAAAGCAAAATTGACTTAAATGTAAGTTTTTATATCCATTCAGAATTATTGTCAGACCAAAACAATTTAGTTGGTTGCAAAATAATAGATGGTGGAATGATGCAATATGCACATGATTTCACAGTTTCAACATTTGCAAAAGGACATGAAATAAATAAACACCAAATAAATGGAAGCTACAACACAATTAAAAGAGGAGAAATAAATGACAAAGACTATATAGGAATGACAAAAGATAGTAGTATTTGCTATGATATAGGAACTATCAAACCACAAGAAAAGAAAGTATTAGAAATTTGCATAACAGTCGGAGAAAATAAAAACATATCAGAAATAGAAGATGAAATAGACAGAATAAAAAGAATAGACTTAAATAAGGAATATACAAATACAAAATCATATTGGAGAAAATACGTAAAAGCACATAATGGACTAGATTTAAAAGAACCAAAAAATAGCTATGATGAAAAAATCTATGAAATATATAAAAGAAGTATATTATTATTTCCATTACTAACAAATCAAGAAACAGGTGGAATTATTGCTTCACCAGAAATAGATGAAAACTTCACAAAGTGCGGAAGATATGCATATTGCTGGCCAAGAGATGCAGTATTTATAACCAGAGCACTAGACATACTAAAAATGGAAAAAGATGCAGATAAATTTTATAGAAACTTTTGTAAGAAAACACAAAGTAAAAATGGAATGTGGGAACAAAGATTCTTTACAGATGGAAAATTAGCACCATGCTGGGGATATCAAGTAGATGAAACAGCAAGTGTAATATATGGAGTATATGAACACTATAAATACACAAAATCAGAAAAATTCCTAAAAGATTGTCTTCATATGTGTGAAAAAGCAACAGACTTTCTAGAAAAATATGTTAAAGACTGGTTAGGATTAGAAGGAATAGAAGAAAGAGAAAAAGATGTAGTAAAAGAAGAAATAGAAGAAGAAACAAGAGAAAGACTAGGAATGAAACATAAATACCATGTAAGTTATGATTTATGGGAAATGCATGAAGGAATCCATCTATATTCATTAGCAAGTATATATGCAGCATTTGAAAACATGATAAACATATATAAGGCATTGGGTAAAAACGTATCAGAATTTGAAAACAATAGATTAAAAGAAGAAAAAATAAACAAGACAAAGAAAAGATTAGAAAAACTACAATTAGGAATAAAAGAATATATAAACAACAATTTATATGACAAAGACAGCAACTCTTATTTAAGAAACACAGAAGACAAAAAAATGGATATTAGCATGATAGGAGCAGTTACACCATTTAATGTATTCAAGCCAAAAGAAAAGAAAATAGTAAATGCAGTAGAAAAAATCAATTTAACACTAAGAACATACACAGGAGGATATCAAAGATTTGAACAAGACCACTATATGAATGGAAACCCATGGCCAATAGCAAACCTTTGGATGACTCTATATTACTTAGAAACAGGAGAAAAAAGAAAAGCAAAAGAAACCTTTGACTTTGTAGTAAAAACAGCAGGAAGGCACAGTTTATTGGGAGAACAAATAGACAATAACACATTAAAACCATGTTGGGTACTAGGACTTGGCTGGTCACATGCAATGTTCATAATCGTACTTGAAAAATTATATGGAAAAAGTTAAAAGAATACTTGAAAAGTATTCTTTTTTGGTATAGAATGGAATTGCCCAAGAAAAAATGGGTAATAATAAATAAAAGATGAATAAACTTCATCATAAAAGGAGGAATTGCAATGTCAATTAAAATAGGTATTAACGGATTTGGAAGAATTGGAAATCTATCATTCCAAGCAGCCTTAAAAAAGGAAGGAGTAGAAGTAGTAGCAGTAAATGATCCATTTATAGCAGCAGATTACATGGCATATATGATTAAATATGACACAGTACATGGAAGATTTGATGGAACAGTAGAAGAAAAAGATGGACATTTAGTAGTAAATGGAAAAGAAATAAAAGTATATAATGAAATGGACCCACACAATATCCCATGGGGAGAATTAGGAGTTGAATATGTATTAGAATGTTCAGGTGTATTTACAACAATGGAAAAAGCACAAGCTCACATAGATGCAGGAGCTAAAAAAGTAATAATTAGTGCACCATCAAAAGATGCTCCAATGTTTGTTATGGGAGTTAACCATGAAACATATGATCCAAGTATGAATATAGTTTCAAATGCATCATGTACAACAAACTCTTTAGCACCACTTGCTAAAGTTATAAACGACAAATTTGGAATTAAAGAAGGATTAATGACAACAGTACATGCAACAACAGCAACACAAAAAACAGTTGATGGAGCTTCTAAAAAAGATTGGAGAGGTGGAAGAGCAGCAAGCGCAAATATCATACCATCTTCAACAGGAGCTGCAAAAGCAGTTGGAAAAGTAATTCCATCATTAAATGGAAAATTAACAGGAATGTCATTCAGAGTTCCAACAGTTGACGTATCAGTAGTTGATTTAACATGTAATCTAGAAAAACCAACAACATACGAAGAAATATGTAAGGCAATGAAAGAAGCATCAGAAGGAAGTATGAAAGGAATTGTTGAATACGTAGATGAACCAGTTGTATCATCAGACTTTACAACAGACCCACATACATCAATATTTGACGCAACAGCAGGAATCATGCTAACAGATACATTTGTTAAATTAGTAGCATGGTATGACAACGAATGGGGATATTCAAACAAATTAGTTGATTTAGCTTGCTATATTGCTAGCAGGGACTAGGGGACGGTCCTAAAAATCCCTGCTTTTAGGGATTTAGGGACGGACCTTGATATAAACAGAATGTGAGAATTAAAAAATTGAAAATCTTTGAAAGAATACTTGAAAAAGTATTCTTTTTTGTATAGAATATAATTAGAACAAAGGAGGAAATATAATGAAAAATTCACCCAAAAATATAAAAAAATTTAATAGAGGTAAGCAAATGAGGAAAAAAGAAAATGGGATTACCCTAATAGCATTAGCTATTACAATAATCGTATTGATAATTTTAGCAGGAATATCGATTACTACGTTAACTGGAGAAAAAGGTATAATTAATCAAGCAAGAACAAATTCAGAAAACGCACAAAAGGAGAGCATTATAGAAAAAATAGAGGCAGATTTATTAAAGGAACAGACTAAGACAGGAGATATACCATCTAAAGATAAATTAAAGGAAATAATTCAAGAAAATGAATATAATGAGGGTTCATTAGGAGAAGATAGTTTCGTGACTAAAGATGGAGGATATACTATTAATTATGATGAAATTATCGGATGGGAAAATTATACTGGAATTAATGAATTAGAAGCTGGAAAATATGTAAATTATATTGATAAAAACGGAAATACAATAAAATGTATAGTATTATATGACGAAACATATAATGAAACATACGGAACAAATTATGGAGTACAAATAATATCAGCAGATGTAGTAGATACTGTAACATTGGGATATGGGGATGAGACCGTAATAGGGGATAATGATTATAATAGAGCAATAAATTCATATAACAAAGCAATAGAAACTCTAAACAATAGGGCTGAGGAGTACTTGAACAGAACTTATGCAAGTAGTGCAAGATGTGTGGGAAGTGTACCTGATAATAAAAATTCAGAGTCAAGTCAGTATTATACAAGAAATGACTCATGGTTTGAAGAATATCAAAAGGTTTTCAAAGAGTCTGATACAAATTATGTGACAGATATTAATCAAATGGAAGAGTTAAATGTAAAAATAACAAGTAATGAATATTGGTTAGCATCAAGAAATATTATAGATACTGGTAATTCAAATGGTTTTTCTATACACCATGTTGATACTACTGGAATATTAGGTAATAGAGATGTTTTGTGTTCAGTTGCTTTCGTTTCTAATGGAACAAGAAGCTTTAATCACTCAAAAGGTTTTCGCCCAGTATTTACATTAAATCACAATATTAGTATAACAGGAGGAGAAGGAACAGAAGCAAATCCATATACATTAAGTATGTAGGCAAATAAAGTAAATATAAATTTGAAAGAACACTTGAAAAGTGTTCTTTTTTGATATACAATGGTATTGACTTTGAGAAAAATGTAAATACTATAAAAAAGCCTGAAAAGGCAAGTATAAATGAGATAAAAACAACATTTATACAAAAAGAGGAGGTTTTAATTATGAATAAAAAAACAGTAAAAGACATTGACTTAAAAGGAAAGAAGGTATTAGTACGTTGTGACTTTAATGTACCAATGGACGAAAACAGAAACATAACAGACAACACAAGAATAGTTGCAGCATTACCAACAATAAAATACCTATTAGAGCAAAATTGTGCTATCATTTTATGCTCACACTTAGGAAGACCAAAGGGAGAATTTAAATCAGAATTTTCATTAAAACCAGTAGCAAAAGAACTATCAAGATTATTAGATAAAGAAATAATAATGGCTGAAGATGTAATAGGAGAAGATGCGAAAACAAAAGCAGCAAACTTACAAAAAGGCCAAATAATGTTATTAGAAAACGTTAGATTTCATAAAGAAGAAACAGATAATGACCCAGAATTTGCAAAAGAATTAGCAAGCATGGCAGAAATATATGTTAGTGATGCATTTGGAGCAGTTCATAGAGCACATGCATCAACAGCTGGAGTTGCAGCATATTTACCAGCAGTTGCAGGATTTTTAATTGAAAAAGAATTAAAATTCTTAGGAAAAGCTGTATCAAATCCAGAAAGACCATTTGTTGCAATTTTAGGAGGAGCAAAAGTTTCAGACAAAATAGGAGTTATAGATAGTTTACTTGAAAAAGTAGATGTATTAATGATTGGTGGAGGAATGGCATACACATTCTTTAAATCAATGGGATATGAAGTAGGAAAATCAATATGCGAATTAGATAAATTAGATTTAGCAAAACAAGCAATGGAAAAAGCAGAACAAAAAGGAGTAAAATTAATGCTTCCTGTTGATACAAAAGTAGGAAAAGAATTTAAAGAAGATACAGAAAGCAAAACCGTAAAATACACAGAAATTCCAGCAGACTGGGAAGGATTTGACATCGGAGAAGAAACAATAAAAATGTTTTCAGATGAACTTAAAAAAGCCAAAACTGTTGTATGGAATGGACCTCTAGGATTATTTGAATTTCCACAATTTGCAGTTGGAACAAATTCAATTGCAAAAGTATTATCAGAAATTGATGCAACAACAATAATTGGTGGAGGAGATTCAGCAGCAGCAGTTAAGAAGGCAGGATTGGAAGATAAAATGACACACATTTCAACTGGTGGTGGAGCATCTCTTGAGTTCCTAGAAGGAAAGAAATTACCAGGAATAGAATGTTTATTAGATAAATAATAATTAATAAATGTATAGAAAAAAGGATGTACAAAATGAATGACTTTAAAAAATCACTAAGAAGTGAAAACAAGAAGCAAGAACCTAAAAGAATGCAAAATGACCCAAAATCGTGGCAGTTTTTTAAAACATATACCAAAGGAAGAACTGGAAGGAAAACATATCAAAATAGAATATCACAGAAAAGTGAATTAAATCAAAGTGATTACTTAGGTGGTGTTTCTTGTTTTATCCTAGATGAAAATGGGAACATTTTAATTGAAAAAAGAGGAAATACTAAAATTACAGCAGGAGAGATAGATTTATGTTCAGGACATATAGATAACAACGAAACACCAACACAAGCAATGATTAGAGAATATGTGGAAGAATTGCATAAAGGCGATATAAATGAACAGGAACAAGCAAAAAATGAAGCAATCAATAATTTGAAAAAATTAGATGAATTAGATTTAGTATTCAAAAACAAAGGAAATGAAAGAAAATTTTTTATTCAATTCTATGTAATGAAAACAGAACTTAATAGACTAACTGTTCAAAAAGAGGAAATATCAGATATAGAATGGATTCCAATGGAAAAAGTATTTGAATTGATTAGAAAAGGAAAAACTAAATTTCCATATGATAAAAGATATGAAAAAATATTTAAACAAGTTAGAGAACATTATCAAGAGAAAGATAAACAAGATAGAGAAAAATAAAAGGTGAGAAGAATGGTAATAACTTTATCTGGAATTACAGGAGTAGGAAAATCATATTTTAAAAAACAGATACAAGAAAAGCTTGATATTCCGTTACAGACAATTGTGACAACAAGGGAGAAAAGAGCAGGAGAAGTAGATGGCATAGATAAAAAGTTTGTAACTAATAAAGAATTTGAAAATCTAAAAGAAAAAAAAGAAATCATAGTTACATTTGAAATGTTAGGATATAAATATGGATATCCGAGAATACAAATGGAGTCAGAAGAAAATAGTGTAGTGGAGTTACATTATCCAATTATTTATCAACTAAAAAAAGAAGTAAAAAATACATTTTCTATTTATATGATTCCAAAAGATGTAGAAATAGCTAAACAAAAATTAAAGGAAAGAAAGTTACCTAAAAATATTGAACAGGACAGATTAAAAGAAATTGAAGAACATATTAAAAATTTCAATTCAAATGCAAATTTAAGAAATCAATTTGATTATATTTTCTATAATGATTATACAGAAAAATCTGTCAATGAATTGATAGAAGTGATAAAAAATAAATGTATTGAAAAAGTTGTAAGATAAAAGTGAGGAAAATTAATGGAATTATTAGACATTGTAGATGAAAACAATAATTTAATAGGAAAAGCAGAAGAAAGAAATATTGTACATGAAAAAGGTTTATGGCATAGACATGTTGGAGCTTGGATAATGAATGAAAAAGGCGAAATACTATTTCAAAAATCTGCATGTTGCAAACCAGAAAATAGAAGTAAATGGTTTAAAACAGGAGGACATGTGGATGCAGGAGAAAAACCATTAGAAGCAGTACAAAGAGAAGCAAAAGAAGAAATAGGTGTTGTAATTCCAGCTGAAAATTGGGAATTAATATCTATAGAAAAATCAGAAAAACAAGACAATAGCAACCATCACTTTACTTACAGCTTCTTTACAAAAGTAAACTACAATATAGAAGACTATACTATGCAAAAAGAAGAAGTAGTTGATTTAAAATATATGACACTTGAAGAAATGCAAGAAAAAAGAGATAATCAAGATGAAAATTATACTTTTATTTATTGGAAGGATTTTGATAAAATATTAGAAATTCTAAAAGAAAAAAGGAAAGAATTATTAAAAAATAGGATTTAGGCAAAGGTCCGTCCCAAAATCCCTAAAAACAGGGATTTAGAGGACCGTCCCCTAATCCCTGAAAGGAGAAAAGTATGAGAAGAAAAGTAATTGCAGGAAACTGGAAGATGAACATGCTTCCAAATGAAACAATCCAATTTATTGAAGATTTAGCACCATTAGTAAAAGACACAGAACATGAAGTTATTTTATGTGTGCCATATACAGACTTATTTTATGCCCTATTAACAGCACAAAACACAAATATTAAAATTGGAGCTCAAAATATGCACTTTGCAGAAAGCGGAGCATATACAGGAGAAGTTTCAGGAAAAATGTTAAAATCTATTAATGTTGAATATGTTATTATAGGACATTCAGAAAGAAGACAATATTTTAATGAAACAGATGAAACAGTTAATAAAAAAGTAAAAGCAGCTTTTGAAAATGGATTAAAACCAATTGTATGTGTTGGTGAAACTCTAGAGCAAAGAGAAGCAGGAAAAGTAGAAGAAATAATTACAAATCAAACTAAATTAGCACTAGAAGGCTTAACTAATGAGCAGGTTGAAAATACTATTATTGCATATGAGCCTATTTGGGCAATTGGAACAGGAAAAACAGCAACAAAGGAAGATGCTAATGATGCAGTTAAGGCTATTAGAAAGAAAATTGCTGAAATCTATGGACAAAATGTGGCTGATGGAGTTATAATACAATATGGCGGAAGTGTTAAGAGTTCAAACGCTAAGGAGTTATTTTCTATGTCTGATATAGATGGAGCTCTTGTTGGAGGAGCAAGTTTAAAGGTTGACGAATTTCAGAAAATAATTAAATTTGAACAATAATTTTTAGTAAAGGAAGGATAAAATAATGAAAGATAAACTAACAATGCTAATGATATTGGATGGATTTGGTGACAACCAAAACAAAGATGGAAATGCAATAAAATTAGCAAACACACCTAATATTGATAAACTAATGAAAAAATATCCAAGTACAGATATAAACACAAGTGGACTAGCAGTAGGACTACCAGAAGGACAAATGGGAAATTCAGAAGTAGGACACACAAACATAGGAGCAGGAAGAATTGTATATCAAGAATTAACAAGGATAACAAAATCAATAGAGGATGGAGATTTCTTTTCAAATCCTGAATTTATAGCAGCAATTGAAAATTGTAAAAAATACAATTCAAAATTGCATATCTTAGGTTTAGTATCAGATGGTGGAGTTCATAGCCACAATAGACATTTATATGGACTATTAGAAATGGCAAAAAGAAGAGATTTTGAAGATGTATATGTACATTGCTTCTTAGATGGAAGAGACACACCACCAGCATCAGCAGAAGGATATATAGTTAAATTACAAGAAAAAATGGAAGAAAAACAAGTTGGAAAAATAGCAAGCATTTCAGGAAGATTCTATGCTATGGATAGAGATAAAAGATGGCAAAGAATCCAAAAATGCTACAATGCAATGGTAAATGGAGAAGGAAATAAAGCAGGCAGCACAGTAAAAGCAATAGAAGATTCTTATCAAAAAGAAGTATTTGATGAATTTGTTGAACCAACAGTAATTTGCAATGGTGAAGAACCAGTAGCAACAATAGGAAAACATGATAGTGTAATATTCTTTAACTTCAGACCAGATAGAGCAAGAGAAATTACAAGAACATTAGTAGACCCAGAATTCAACGAATTTGAAACTAAAAAAGATTTAGATTTATACTTTGTATGTTTCACAAATTATGATGAAACAATGCCAAATGTACACATCGCATTCAAGAAAGAACCACTACACAACACATTTGGAGAATATATAAGTAAATTAGGATATACACAATTAAGAATAGCTGAAACAGAAAAATATGCACATGTTACATTCTTCTTTAATGGTGGAGAAGAAAAACAATATCCAGGAGAAGACAGAATATTAGTACCATCACCAAAAGTAGAAACATATGACCAAAAACCAGAAATGAGTGCATATGAAGTAACAGA
>CAMLUO010000006.1 GCA_946487895.1 uncultured Clostridium sp. | reverse complement strand
CTACTTAATGCCCTTTTATTATGTTAAACGGGCATTTAAAATTTTATTTAACTTTTTTTATAAAAAAATGTTGTAATATCTTTATTTTGTGTTAAAATAAGAACATAAAAAAGAAAAAGGAGTGGATTAACATATGAAGAAAAAAATATCTTTAATTTTATTTACATTTATTACATTAATACTTTTAATAACAAATTTATCATTAGCATCATATAGCACCGTAACTATGACCGTTGTTGAAGAACCAGTATGTACAATCGAATTAGGTGAAAATTCTCAATTTGAAAAAAGATTAATTGAAAAAAATCTAAATAATAAAGAAGTAACATTACAATTACAAGTAACTAACAATGAAACATCAATAAAACCTACTGGAGAAATAATGTTAGTTCTTGATAATTCTGATAGTATGCAAAATGAGACATCAACAGGAGAAATAAGAAAAGATTTAATTTTTGAATCTGCACAAGCATTAGTTTCTAATTTGTTAGAAGATAACACTCAATTACAAATCGGAGTTGTTAGTTTTTCTAGTAATACGGACCAATCTCAAGAAGGTAAAATTGAAGATGCAAATGTAGTTTCCTCACTAAGTAATAGTGCAACTGAACTAAATAATGCAATTTCTAACATAGAAGCAAATGGTCCTAGAACTAATTTGCAAGCTGGATTGTTATTAGCAAGTCAGCAATTTTCTGAAGAAAATAATAACAAATATATGATAGTTTTAACAGATGGTGTACCAAATATTGCAATTGATTCTACAAACCCATATTATTCAG
Organism: uncultured Clostridium sp.; assembly: GCA_946487895.1. Taxonomy (GTDB): domain Bacteria; phylum Bacillota; class Clostridia; order TANB77; family CAG-508; genus CAG-269. The sequence continues at coordinate 37,999 of CAMLUO010000006.1, read as the reverse complement.
ATACTACTATTACTCAAACAAAAGAACAATTACAAACATTAGAAGATGATGGAATTCAAATTACAACTATGCTAACAGGTATTAATGATGAATCTTATACACCAAGTAGTGTAGACAAAAATTTCGGACAAATAATAGAAGAAATATTTGGAATACCAGAAAACCCAACTGCTGGAAACTTCTATTATATTACAGATGACCAAATAGAAACTACAATCACTGAAGATATCTACAATGATTTACTTCCAGTTGATAAGACTTTAACAAATATCGTTATTAAAGATTATTTTCCAGAAGAAATTATAGATAACTTTGATTTTGCATATGTAAGTGATGCAAATATTGGAGAAATTTCTGCTGAAGTAGATACTTCTGATAATTCTATTACTTGGACTATTCCAGAACTTGCAAGTGGTCAAACTGCAACAGTCCAATATACATTAAAGTTAAAAGAAGATTTTGATAGTAGTATAGTTGATAAAATTTTAGATACAAACGAAAAAGTTGATATAACTTATAACGATTTTGATGGCGCTGAGCAAAGTAAAACATCTGATGTTACACCAAAATTAAGATTGACAGAACCACCTGCTGTATTACCAAAAGCAGGAACTACATTATTAATTGGTTTTGGAGTTTTAGCTATTGGATTATTGATTTTCTCATTCATTAAATTAAAAACACTAAATGATAAGATGAAATATTAAAATAAAAAATAGAACTTTATATATTGTTTGTTATAATATAAAGTTCTATTTTTTTGCATTATTAAACCAATAGACTATTTAAAATTTTCTTCTATTCTTAGAAGTCTATTATATTTTGCTACTCTATCAGTTCTGCAAGGTGCTCCAGTTTTTATCTGCCCAGCATTTGTTGCAACAGCAATATCTGCAATTGTAGTATCTTCTGTCTCTCCAGAACGGTGAGAAATAACTGTTCTATACCCATGTTTTTTAGCTAATTCAATTGTATCTAAAGTCTCAGTTAAAGTTCCAATTTGATTTGGTTTAATTAATATTGCATTTGCTACATTTTTCTCTATTCCCCTATTTAGTCTTTGCATATTTGTAACAAATAAATCATCACCTACTAATCGGATTTTATCACCTAACTTTTCAGTTAAAACTTTCCATGTATCCCAGTCCTCTTCTGCTAGTCCATCTTCTATTGAAGCAATTGGATATTTATTGCATAACTCTACTAAATATTCTACCATTTCATCTTTTGTTTTCATATGCTTTGTTTTCCAGAAATAATAACCACTTTCTCCTATTTTTTTGGCTTCATCATACATTTCTGTACTTGCAATATCTAAAGCTAAAACAATATCTTTTTTAGGCTCATAACCTGCTTTTTTTATTGCTTCAATTATTACATCTAATGCCTGTTCTTCATTTTCCAAATTTGGTGCAAATCCTCCTTCATCTCCTACACCTACACTAAAGCCTTTTTCTTTCAAAACAGATTTCAATGTATGATATATTTCCGCTCCTCTACGTAATCTTTCAGCAAATGTTATATCTCCAATTGGCATAATCATAAATTCTTGAATACTTATATTGTTATCAGAATGTTTTCCTCCATTTAAAATATTCATCATAGGCACTGGCAAATCTTTAGCTTGTTTTCCACCTATATACTCATATAAATCCATGCCTAACGATTCTGCTGCAGCCTTTGCAACAGCAAGGGATACTCCTAATATTGCATTTGCTCCTAAATTTGATTTGTTTGGTGTATCATCTAATTTTATCATTGTTTCATCTATATTTTTTTGTTCATATACATTCATTCCTATTATTTCTTTTGATATTTTTTTATTTACGTTTTCTACTGCTTTTTGAACTCCTTTTCCTTTATATCTGTTTTTATCTCCATCTCTTAATTCAACAGCTTCAAAACTTCCTGTTGATGCACCTGATGGAACTGATGCTACTCCTATAAATCCACCTTCTGTCTCAACTTCTACTTGGACTGTTGGATTTCCTCTTGAGTCTAAAATTTCTAAGGCTTTCACTTTTTCAATTGCTAAAAATTCTTTCATTTTCTACTCACAACCTCCTTTGTTTTTTATCTCCTACTTTATATCATGTTTCTTTGCCTTTTTCTATTGTTTATGACTTTTTGTTTATGAAATCACCATTTTCATTTATGTCCCATTGGGGACGTTTCTTAATGAGACATTTTGTCCATTTGGGGACGTTTCTGTTTGGACATTTTTGTCCATTCTGGGACACATCTATAAAAGCAAAAAAATCAAGGTGCTGATATTCAACACCCTGATTAAGGAATCAATTCTTATCGATAAATTTTTTTGCGTAATACTTCACCGTATTTGCAATTACTTCACCGTTAAGTAATTCCTCTGGAAGGTTCTCACATTCATGCAGTTCTCTTTCCAACATATCAAGTTCCTTGTTTACAGAAACCTGCATAAAAGCCTTACCTTTGTGCTTTTTGTAAAGTTCCGGAACTGTTGTTTTTATGACTTTTGCCATAATTTCATCAGTCTTTTCTTCCGGATGCTTTATTTTCCGGTATACCATATTAACCAACAATAATTTTGGGTAATATGCTAACTTCAAATCAGCACACATCATTGCTACAGTTTCATAAAGTTCTTTGTTTTTCGGCATTTTTAGCCCTCCTTTGTATTTCCCCTTAATAATTATTTTAAGGTACTTCCCACATCTAGTTACAACTTTAATTATACCATATTTTACATAATTTTTCAATTTATTACATAAACCTTCAAAAAAGTTTTACAAAACAGTCACATTTTTTTATGATAACAATTTTATTTTTATTATAGATGTGTCCCCAAATGGACAAAATGTCGCATGAGAAACGTCCCCAATGCGACATCATATTTCTATTCTCTTCATAAATTTATCTTTTATCAAATCTTTTAAAAGTTTATTCTCTTCTTTTTCCAATTTTGAATCTTCATTTATAATTTTCATTGCTAAGGACTGCACTGATTTTAGAATAGGCATATCTTCAAACAAATTTGCTATTTTAAATTCTGGCAGTCCATGTTGCATTGTACCAAAAAAGTCTCCTGAGCCTCTTAACTCTAAATCCTTTTCTGATATTATAAATCCATCATTTGTCTCACACATTACCTTCATTCTTTTTCTAACTGTTTCGCCTTTTCCTTCATATTTCAATATACAATATGATTGATATTCCCCTCTTCCTACTCTTCCTCTTAATTGATGTAGTTGTGCTAAACCAAACCTTTCTGCATTTTCAATTACCATTATATTTGCATTTGGCACATCAACACCTACTTCAATTACTGTTGTAGAAATTAATATATCAATATCACCTTTTTTAAATCTTTCCATTATGCTGTCTTTATCTTTTTGTTTCATTTTTCCATGTATGTATTCAACTCTATATTGAGAAAATATTTCAGTTTTATATGTCTCGTACAATTTTTCTACTGATTTTAAATCTAACTCTTCATTTTCTTCTACAAGCGGACAAACTATATATGCTTGTCTACCTTCTTGTACTTGTTTTTGTATGAATTTATTTACTCTTTCAGTCATATTTTTTTGAACTGCAAATGTTTCAATCTTCTTTCTATTTGGCGGTAATTCATCTATTATAGATATGTCTAGGTCTCCATATAATATCAATGCTAATGTTCTTGGAATTGGAGTTGCTGTCATTACTAATACATCTGGATTTTGCCCTTTTTCAGCTATCTTTGTTCTTTGTTTTACTCCAAAACGATGTTGTTCATCTGTTACTACTAATCCTAAGTTTTTAAATATTACATTATCTTCTATAATAGCATGTGTACCAATTAAAATGTCTATATCTCCATTTTTAAGTCTTTCTAAAATATCTTCTTTCTTTTTTTTTGTGATTCCAGATATTAAAAGTTCACATCTTATATCTAACTCTTCTAATAAGTTTTTAAAATTTTCAAAATGTTGTGTTGCTAAAATTGCAGTTGGAGCCATTATTGCAGCTTGATATCCTGATTTCACTGCTTTATACGCTGCACACATTGCGACAACTGTCTTTCCGTGAGCCTACATCTCCTTGCAATAATCTATTCATTGATTTTTCAGATTCCATGTTATTATCTATTTCTTCTAATACTCTAAGCTGTGCTTTTGTTAATTGGAATGGTAGTTTATTTATAACATCTGACATTTTTGCATTTTTATCAAATTTGATTCCTTTTTCTTCAGTATTATAACTATTTTTAAGTTCTAATAAAGCAAGTTGAGTTGAAAGTAATTCTTCAAATACTAATCTATATCTTGCTTTTTCAAATTCCTTAAAATCTTTTGGAAAATGTATTTGATTTATCGCTTCATTTATTTCATCTAATTTATATTCTTTAATTAAATAATCTGGTAATGTTTCATTTAAATTTCCATCAACTTCTTTTAGTCCAGCCTCTATAATTTTTCGCAAAACATTTTGTGATAGTTGATATGTTAATGGATAAATTGGAATTATTTTTCCTGTATTATTACTTTTTCCATTCTCATCAAAAACTGGTGATGTCATATTAATTCTTCCAAAAGCATTTGATATTTTTCCGTAAAATTGATATTTTTCCCCTTGCTTGAATATGTTTTTCAAATAACTTTGGTTAAACCATGTAATTGTAACTGATGCTGTTTCATCTCGTACTATTAATCTTTGCATCGTTTTACCTTTTAATCTTACATCAGTCATTCTATTACATACAATTCCTTCTATTAATGCTTCTTCCCCATCTACACATTCAATTATATTCTTCGGTTTGCTTCTATCTTCATATGTTCTTGGATAATAGCTTATTAAATCTTTTAGTGTAAAAATTCCTAATTTATTTAATAATAGTACTCTATTGGGTCCAACACCTTTTACATATTTTACGTCTTTTTCTAAATCCATATACTTTCACCTTTCAAAAAACAGGGATTTTAAGCTCCGTCCCCTAATCCCTGATTCTCAACAATTTAAAATCTAGTCCATCTGCACTTACTAATTTAAACTCTATTCCATCATATTCTCCTTCTACCGCTTCTTTAATGGAAATCCCATGCAAATGTCCATAATAGCACCTTTTTATATTATACTCTTTCATTATCTTAACAAAGCTGTTTATTTCGCATATTTCTTTACCCATCTTTGCACATTCTTCTATTTGACTGTTTGTAATTGGCGGATAATGCATAAAAACTATGATTTCTTTTTTATTGCCTATGTTTTCTTCTCCCACGCAACTTCTTTCCAATAATTCATTTGCTTGTTTTAATGATAGTTCCAATCTTAAAGCTTCTCTTTGTAACATTTTCTCATTTGCTTCTTCCTGAGATTGACTCCATCCTCTTGTTCCTGCAAATATATAGTTTTCAAATTCATATGCTGTGTTATATAGAAAGTCAATATCATCAAATCTATTCTCTTTTAAAAAATCTCTCATACTTTTCAATGTTGTCCACCAATAATCATGATTTCCTTTTAAAAGAAGTTTCTTTCCTGGCAAAGAATGTAGATAGCTAAAATCTTTAATTGTATCTTTTAAATATGTAGACCATGAAAAATCACCTGGTAATATTACTAGGTCATTTTCTGTTACTTTTTCTATCCAATCTTTTTTTATTTTTTCTTCATGTCCTTTCCAATTCTCCCCAAATATATCCATTGGCTTACTTTCATGGAAAGATAAATGAAGATCACCAATTGTAAATATAGCCATATATAACTCCTTTTATTAATTCATAATTATTGATTTTCTACTACATTCATATCTATTCCATTCATTGTTGCTTCTCTTTGTTCTTTAATTTCTGCTGTCAACTTTTTACCACAAAAATTACATCTATCAGTTTTTTCAGCACAATCATCACAAATATCTTCTCTCATAGATGAGTCTTGAAACTCTTTTCCACATATTTTACAATTATGTACTACTAAATCTCTTGTTGCAATGTGTAAAACAGCATCACAATATTCATCTCCAAATTCTTGACTTGCTCTCTTTTCTAAATCATTACTATTATTTACGATTATAGCTATTGAAACTCCAACCAATATTATCACTATTATTCCAACAACTAAAATAATTTTCATTGTTTTTGACATTTTATTGAACCCCTTTTTATATATTTAATACTTTCACATATATTATAATATTTGTACCAAAATCTCTACTATATTTAATTTAATTTCAAATTTGGTATTGCATTTAAATACATGTCATCTCTTTTTCCATCTATAAAGTTATAATACCCAGCTGATGCTATCATTGCTGCATTATCTGTACACAATTTTAAATCTGGCATATATATTTTTATTCCATCTTTTTCTAAGTTCATAAATTCTTTTCTTATATAACTATTTGCAGAAACTCCACCAGCTAATGCAACAGTATTTATTTTAGTTCTTTTAATTGCTTTTTCTACATTAGTCATTAAAGTCTCTGTAACAGTTTTTTGAAAACTTGCACATAAATCAGCCTTATTTATGTCGGGATTTTTATGATGCAAATTAATTACAGCAGTTTTAATTCCACTAAAACTAAAATCTAAAGTATCACCATCAAAATGAGTTTTAGGTAATTCAATATTAGGCTCACCTTGTTTTGCTAAGTTATCCACTTTTGGTCCACCTGGATAGCCTAAACCAACAACTCTTGCTACCTTGTCAAAAGCCTCTCCAATTGCGTCATCACGTGTTTTCCCGCAATACTTCAAATTTAGTATAATCCTTTACATGAATTATTTGTGTATTTCCTCCAGACATCATTATACATAAAAATGGAGGTTTTAATTCTGGATATGTTATATAATTTGCTGCAATATGTCCTTGAATATGATTTACACCTACTAATGGTATATTTTGTGCAAATGCTAATGCTTTTGCATATGATACTCCTACAAGCAATGCTCCTACTAACCCTGGTCCATATGTTGGTGTAATTGCATCAATTTGCTCTAGTTTAATATCTGCATCTTTTAATGCTTTTTTCATTACTCGTGAAATAGCCTCTATATGATTTCTAGAGGCTATTTCTGGTACTACTCCACCATATTTTTCATGTATTGGAATTTGTGTATCTATTACATTTGAAAGAACCTCTCTACCATTTTTTACAATAGCTACAGAGGTTTCGTCACAACTTGATTCAATTCCTAAAGTGTATATATCTTTTTCCATTTATTATTTCATTCCTTGCCAAAATTGTAATTATTTTTCAAGAGTTTTAAAGTCCAAACATCATCTGTACTAAACTCATAATTCCATTACTTATCCAACTAATTGCTGGAGAAATAATCATACCTGCAATACCTGTAATCCAAATTACTACAAATACTATATAAAAGATATATTCATTATTTCTAAACCATTGTTTTGCATTATATGGTAAAAAAGGCATAATGATTTTTGAACCATCTAATGGTGGTAATGGTATTAAGTTAAATACTCCTAATCCTATATTAATAGATATTGTAGCAGCTATTAATTGTATTACAATCTGTCCTACTGTTGAAACAATAAAAGCAAGTCCTGCAAATTTATATATTGCAGCATAAATAATTGCAAATATAAATGCTAAAATAATATTCATTAATGGTCCTGCAAGTGAAACTATCGCTTCACCTTTTTCCATTGAAATTCGTCTAGTATAGTTTGTTGGATTTACATGTACTGGTTTTCCCCATCCAAATCCTGCAAATAACAACATTAATGTTCCTATTGGGTCTAAGTGGTCCAATGGATTTAAACTTAATCTTCCTTCATTTTTCGCTGTATTATCTCCTAATTTATATGCTGCAAATCCATGTGCAAATTCATGGAATGTTATTGCAATTAATACTCCTGGTATACTAACTAGTAATCCATATAATGCTCCCGGGTTTGTAGCATATTGTACTACTGTTGATAATACCATTATTGCAATTATTATATAGATAATCCTTTTATCAAATGAAAAATTAAACATAAAAACTCCTTACTTCCCCTTTTCTCTAGTTATCCTTTTATTATTAAGATGTGTCCCAGAATGGACAAAAATGTCCAAACGGAAACGTCCCCAAATGGACATCACTAATTAGCTAGTGGCTTCATTGTAGGGAATAATAAAGCATCTCTAATTGAACTACAATCTGTTAACAACATTACTAAACGGTCTACACCTATTCCAAGTCCTCCTGTTGGTGGTAATCCAATTTCTAATGCTTGGATATAATCTTCATCCATCATTCCAGCTTCTTCGTCTCCTGCTTCTCTTGCTTCAACTTGTTTTTTGAATCTTTCATATTGGTCTATTGGGTCATTTAATTCTGAGAAAGCATTTCCATATTCTCTTCCACCAATAAATGCTTCAAATCTTTCTGTTAATCTTGGGTCTTTTACTGATTTTTTAGCAAGTGGTGATATTTCTACTGGATAATCATATACAAATGTTGGTTGTATTAATGTTTTTTCTACATATTCATCAAAGAATAGACTGATTACATCTCCTCTTGTTTCCTTTGTTTTGTCTGGTATTTCAATGTTTCTTTCTTTTGCCAAAGCCACTGCCTCTTCGTCTGTATTTATTTCATTAAAGTCTATTCCTGTTACTTCTTTTATAGAATCTATCATTGATATTCTCTTCCATCCAGGTGCTAAATCAATATCTTGTCCTTGATAATTTATTTTTGTTGTTCCTAATACTTCTTTAGCTGTTCTTGAAAATATTTCTTCTGTTATATCCATCATGTCATGATAATCTTGATATGACGCATATAATTCAAGCATTGTAAATTCTGGATTGTGTCTTATATCCATTCCTTCATTTCTAAATACTCTACCTAATTCATATACTTTATCAAATCCACCTACTATTAATCTTTTTAGATTTAACTCTAAAGCAATTCTTAAATACATATCAATATTTAATGCATTGTGGTGTGTTATAAAAGGTTTTGCTGTTGCTCCACCTGATATTGTATTTAATATTGGTGTTTCAACTTCTAAATATCCTTTTTCATTTAATATTTCTCTTATTTTACTAATTATTTTACTTCTTAATATGAATGTTTCCTTAACTTCTGGATTTACTATTAAATCTGTATATCTTTGACGATATCTTAAATCTGGATCTTTTAAACCATGGAATTTTTCTGGTAATGGTCTTAATGATTTAGATAGTAATGTTACTTCTTTTGCATGTACTGATATTTCTTCTGTTCTTGTTTTAAATACAAATCCAGTGATACCAATAATATCTCCGATATCAAAAGTTTTAAATGCTTTATAGCTTTCTTCTCCTAAATCATTTATACTTACATAACTTTGGATTTTTTCATCACAGTCTTGTATTGTACAAAATGATGCTTTTCCCATGATTCTTTTTGCTATTATTCTTCCTGCAACTGTTACATCTTTTTGTTCAAATTTTTCATAATTTGCTTTTATTTCTCCTGCTGTGTTTGTTCTATCAAATTTTGTTATTTGATATGGATCTTTTCCTTGTTCTTGTAATTCTTTTAATTTTTCTCTCCTTATTTGCATTAAGTGATTCATATCTAATTCTTGTTCTTGTGTGTTATTTTGATTGTTTTGATTTTCTGACATTAATCCCTCTCCTCTTTTTGTTTTATTTTATTAATTATAATTTTCATGTATTAAGCTTTGATGTAATAATAATTTGTATTATATAACATTTTATGTTAAATGTAAAGATATCAGTTATTTTTTAGCTATATTTCATTTAAAATGCAAGGACCGGACGGAAGGAAACGCTCGAATTGACTCTGCCAGTATGCCAGGTAAAATAGAACATTCCTGTATAACTAAAATTATAAGGGCCACTACGGCCGAAGAATGGAACGTTTATACTTGGAAAGTTCGCATACGCTCCAAACCATGAGCCTGTATCGCTTGAATAACTACCTGATGTTTCATAAATTGCATCTCCTTTTTTTACTGTTCCCACTTTTGCCAACAAATTATAATTGTCTGCTGTGCCTGTTCCACTATCATTATATACAGTTTTATATGCTGTACTCGTTGTTCTTTCCGTATCATTTGCTCCATACAAGTTTCCTTCTTCTGTTCCTCCATATGTTTGTAAATAACTATTATCTGGATAATTTACATATGATGCTACTCTCTCACTTGCTCCTCCATTCATATCATATACTCCATATGCATTATATGTTGTACTTTGTGTTTTATTTGTTCCATATATTCCACTTTCTGTATTACTTCCTCCTGTATAATTATTTGTATTTCTTTGCACCTTTTGTCCGTTTGCTCCATATTTACTTTGTCCTAAATATGCTACTACACCCCATTCACTATTTTTTGTCATATGACTATTTAATGTTACTGTTTCTCCATATGTTCCTGTTTGCGCAAACTTATATTGTTGGTTTATTGTCATATTTACTAATGAATTTGTTGCTGGTTTTACACTTAATGTTCCTGTTTCTGTGCTATTATCATAACTTCCTGTTGCTTCAAACTTTCCTACCCACAATCCAGTTAACTCTCCAAATCCTCCTCCATTTTCTGCACTACTTGTGAATGCTGGATGTACTAGCCATTCATTTTGTACTAAATTTCCTGTTCCGTCATCTGTATATGTTACATCCTCTGGGTCTGTTACTATTATTCCACTTTCTCCATTTAAGAAGTTATTGTTTGTATCTATAAATGCAACTTCTATTGTTCCTCCTGTATCTGCTGTTCCTGCTGTATGGTATCCACTTGTTATTTTATATGCATATCTTGGTATCCATACCCACATACTTCCATCTTGAGTTATTGCATTCGCCCATTTACTTCCAGTTTGTTCTGCTGAATCACTTCCTACATATTTAATTGGTGCCATATAACCTGTTAACTTTGGTTCATTAACAACTACTTGTACATTTCCATTTGCCGTATCTGCATAACTATACCATTCACTATCTGTTTCAGTTGTTTTTCTCCAATATTCTTCATTTATTTGTGCACTATTTCCAATATATACATTTTGATTTTCAGATTTAACACTTCCATTTTCTATATAAATATTATACCAGCCTTTTGTATTCACTACAAAACTCAAATCTTCTGTTGTATTCCAATAATCTGCTCCTTCTTCTTGATATTGTACATACCATTTATCTATATATCCATCATATTGAATATTTGAAATTGTAACACGATATTTGTTTTCTCCAATAATTTCGTAATTTACATCAAATGTAGGTGAATCTGCTTGGTTTGGATCATAATCTACATTATATAATCCATTTGGTAACTGATTTAAAGTATAATACATATCCCCTTCATATTTCAAACCTTCATAGCTAACTACTTCTCTTTGCTCTACATTAATAAAAAATTCTTGTTCTACACTATCTATCCCTAAACCTTGTATAGTTTCCTGATCAAAATATCTATACCCTGTTAATTCACTTATATTACTTGCTAAACCCAATTCATCTATTAGCACTAAGTTTGCTTGTTCTTGTACTTCTGTACCAGATGTTAAGTCTTTTCCTATTGTATCTTTATCAACGTCTCCATTTTTCCATTGATCATACAAACTATTCACTTCTGTTTGCATTATTTTCATCTCAGTTGTAAAAGCTGTTAATTTAGATGAATTTATTACTCCAATTCCACTATATGTAGCAATTGATGCCAATATTAGTAATACTATTATCGTTATAACTAATGCTATTAAAGTTACACCTTTTGAATTACCAGATTTTCTTTTCATTTGTTACCTCCAATAAAAATTTGGCTGGGGTACTGTGATTCGAACACAGGAATGTCGGAGTCAGAGTCCGATGCCTTACCGCTTGGCGATACCCCAATATTCATACATACATACATATATTATCACCTTTTTTTAATTTTGTCGATATATTTTTGACAAAAAAGTCAAATGACTTATTTGTCACTTGACTTTTTTGAAATTTAAACTCTTTTACATTTCTACCATCAGCAGTCCATCAATTATTTTGAGATGTTTACCAGAAAAGTCAAGGTACTGCCCTTCTTTGAGCAAGACAATAATAACTTATATATTCATTAAAACTTCTTCACATTTTTTATAATTTGGTTGATATTTTTCTATCATTTTGTAAAATGTTTTTGAATGTGTTTTATGTTTCAAGTGGCAATATTGATGTAATACTATATAGTCAATTACTTCTCTTTTATATTTTACAACTTCTGGATTGATAGATATTTTACTATTTTCACACTTTCCTAATATTTTCATTCTTTTTATTTCGTACTCTTCTGGCGCAAACCCTAACATTATTCTTGTTTTCTCCATAGCTCTTTCTATTTCAACCTTTGCTATTTGTTCGTACATTTTATCTATTGCTAAGTCCAAAATTTCTGTGTTTGCCATTTTTTTATATCTGTTTGGAAGTGATATAATTATGTTCGTATTTTCAACATCTAATTCAGTTATTCTAATATTTTTATAAGTTATTTTTACTCTGTAATCTTTTCCTAAAATAGGTACTGGATGTTTCTCTAGTTCAGTCTTTACAAGGCTTTTTCTGATTGTTTGTTTTCTAACTATATTCATAAATATCACTCCTTCTTAATTTTTGTTCGAATTTTTGTTTTTCGAATTGTTGTTCGCTTTTGTTGTTCCCATTTTATATTTTATTTTTATATTTGTCAATACCTTTTTAAAAAAAATTTATTTTTTATTTCTTTTTTTTATTTTTTGTAATATAATTCTAAAATAAGAAGGAATGTAACTACATTTCTTCGCCATATAACACTTTTAGGAAGTGATTTTAAATGAAAAAAATTTTATTCAAAGGCTGTGGAACAGCTATCAGTACACCTTTTGACGAAAACGGTGTAAACTTAAAAGAATTTGAAAGACTTATTAAAGATCAAATTCAAAAAAAAGTAGATGCAATAATTGTATGTGGTACAACAGGTGAATCATCTACTATGACTACTGAAGAAAAAAAACAAGCAATCGAATGTGCAGTAAAAACCGCAAATGGAAGAATTCCAATTATTGCAGGTACTGGCGGAAATAACACAAAACAAGTTATCGAAAATTCAAAATTAGCTGAAAGCTTAGGTGTTGATGGAGTTTTAATTGTTACTCCATATTACAACAAATGCACACAAAAAGGATTAATTGAACATTATAAAGTAATTGCACAAAGTGTTTCTCTACCAATTATTTTATACAGTGTACCTAGCAGAACAGGAGTTAATATTGAACCTAAAACTTGTTTAGAACTTTCAAAAATTGAAAATATTGTTGCAATTAAAGAAGCAAGTGGAAATATATCACAAGTAGCCGAAATTGCTCATCTTTGTGGTGATAACTTACATATTTATTCTGGTAATGATGACCAAATTCTACCCATTTTATCACTTGGTGGTCTAGGTGTTATTTCTGTTTTATCTAATGTAAAACCAGAATACACTCACAATATTGTTCAAAATTTCTTTGATGGAAATATTGAAAAAGCAACAAAAATGCAATTAGATGCTTTACCTTTAATTAAGGCTTTATTCTCAGAGGTAAATCCTATTCCAGTTAAAGCAGCTCTTAATATTCAAGGTTATGATTTTGGACTTCCAAGACTTCCTCTTACTCCTATGACTGATGAAAAAATGGAAGTTTTGAAACAAGAATTAAATAATTTAGACTAGTTTCATTTATATAATTAGCTATATATATTAGAAAGAAAGGAAAATTAATTATGTTAGAAGTTTTAGTAAATGGTTGTAATGGAAAAATGGGACAAGTGGTTTGTGATTTAATTGAACAAAACGAAAATTTAGTTTTAAAAGCAGGATTTGATAAAAATATTACAGGTGAATTTGCTTTTCCTGTTTTTAATAAAATTGAAGATATTAAAGAAAAACCAGATGTTATTATAGATTTCTCTATTCCTATTGCAACTTTAAATATATTAGAATATGCAAGTAAAAATAATGTACCAATTGTAATAGCAACTACTGGATTTACAAAAGAACAAGAAAAAACAATCAAAGAGTATAGCAAAATTATTCCAATTTTTAAATCTGCTAATATGTCTTTTGATATTATGATTATGAAAAAGTTAGTATCTTGGCTTGCACCTTTAATGAAAGATACTGATATAGAAATTATAGAATCTCATCATAATAGAAAAATTGATAGTCCAAGTGGTACTGCTCAAATGTTAGCTGATTCTATAAATTCTGCATTAGGAAATAACCTACATTGCGAATATAATAGACATGATAAACATGAAAAAAGGGATAAAAATGAAATTGGTATGTCTTCAATTCGTGGTGGGAATATTGTTGGGGAACATACTGTTCAATTTATTGGCGATTTTGAAACTTTTGAAATTAAACATACTAGTTACTCTAGAAATGTTTTTGCAGAAGGTAGTTTAAAAGCTGCTAACTTCATAGTCAATCAAAAACCTGGCCTTTATTGCATGGAAGATATGGCAAATGTTTAATATATTTTTTAAAAGCTCTTAAATAATATTATTAAGAGCTTCTTTTCATTAATTATTTATGAATAGATAATATATCATTAATATTATTTCTAATATTGTTATTAGCGGAAAACCTATTAAAAAATTAAGTTTTTTAGTTTTATGTCTAAATACAAACATTCCCGCCGTTGTCCCTATTCCACCACCAATTGCAGTTATTATAAATAATGTTTTTTCTGGTATTCTCCAACTTCCTTTTATTGCTTTCCTTTTATCTAACCACATTATAAGGAATCCTATTATATTTATACTTATTAAATATATTATAATGTTTTTCGCTGTAAATATTTCTTGCATTTTTATATCTCCTCTTTTTCAAAATTAAAATCTAAATATGCATATTTTTTTGTTTTATAATTTAATGTCTTTTCTATGTCAACATTTGCCTTTTCTGATATTTTATCAACTCTTTCGAACTTATTATTATCCATTTTAACTAAAGGATTAATGTATCTAACTTTTACTTTATCTATATTCACACAATATTTATCTTTAACTGGTTCATCACTTTGGTTTATTTTAGTTGCATTTTCCCAAATTTTAAAACATTTCGAAATATTAGCATATTTACAATTTTCAATTTTCTCTATAATATCTTTTTCTTGATAATTATACAAATCATCTCTTGTAATTAAATTTTGTACTGACATTTCTTTCATAATATCAGCTAAAAATTGCATACTAAATTTAGTTTCAATCCTTCTATATAAACATGATAATTTGCTCATTGCATGTACAAATTTTTCTGCCTTATGCTTATCTTTAAATCCAAGTTCATCTATACCATCTTCATTTTTTTGTACTTCAATATTTTGATAAATTTCTTTCACTTCATCTAATGTCCATAGTTTTTCAGTTACACCCAATCAGTTTGATAATGTATATTCTAATCTATCTGCTGCAAGCTGTGGTGTATCATTATCCGCAATTGGATATATATGATAATCATTAACTTCTTCTACTTTTATATTATCCCTATTTAACAAACTCATTATTTCTTGTGAATTTTCAATAATTTTAGTTGTTAATTCTTCTGTTGATTCTTGTGTTTCATAGTCACCATTCATAAAGTCAATAGTATGTTTAAATACTGGTGTTGCTATATCATGAAACAATCCTGCTAATGTTTGTTTTTTATCTTTTGTAAAATTCCATACGATTAATGCAACTGCTATACTATGGTCTAAACTAGAATACCAAATTTGATTGTACATTTTTGAATATATAGTTCCACAAGATACGCTAATCCCATTTTGTTTTTGCATTTCTGGTGTGTTTATATAATCCCATAAAAAGTCTGGTATCCCTTCTGGTGATAATATTTTAAAATATTCTTTTATCATTGGATTTGTTTGTTCTAAATATTGATTCATCATTTTCCTCCAAAATTCCTTTAAAAGCATTTTATCTTATTTCACATAATATGTCAATATTGATTTTTGTTTCTATTGGTGCTATAATCTACATAATGTAACTGTTGACAAACAATTCTAAAGGAGAAGCTTTATGAGAAAAATTACAAACGAAGCTATACGGTTTAAAAATGAAGAAAAAAATTTCTTCACCGATTGGTCTGAACTTATCTATTATTTTCCAGAAATTAAATTAATAAAAAAATCTGGTGAATTAGTTGATGTTCATTTTCCAAAAGGGGCTTTAAACAAATCATTTGTTAAAATGAATAATGAAATCTATACACTTGGTTTCGAAATCGAAAGAAAACCTGAAGAAATTAAAGCTGGAAAATCACAAACTCGTAGAATACAATACGAGTCACCTTTAGCTAGTAAAAGCGTATTGATGGATTTAATCAGAGGATAGCAAAAAATTGTTAAGAGAGAATTTGCAAATGCATTTTCTCTCTTTTTTAATTTAATTATTAAGCTAAAGTTCTGTCCCCAAACGGACAAAAATGTCCAAAAGGAAACGTCCCCAATAGGACAAAATGTCGCATGAGAAACGTCCCCAAATGGACATTACACAAACAAGCTAATTTGATTACTTTGACTCATGCCTTTTAAGCAACCATACTTTTTTAACAAGTCTGTTACTGAATTTCCAACTTTTGAACGTATTTTCAAGTCATCTATTGACATGAACTTTCCTTCTTCTCTTGCTTTTGCAATTCCTTCTGCTGCAACTGTTCCAAGTCCAGGTATACTGTTTAATGGTGGTCTTATAGCTCCATCTTCTACTAAAAATTTTGTTGCATGTGATTTGTATAAATCCATTGGCAAGAATGTAAATCCTCTTTCATACATTTCTAATACAAGTTCTAATATTGAATACATGTTTTTATCTTTTACTGTTGCATTGTTTCCTTGTAAATCTATTTCTTTCATTTTGTTTTTTACTTTTTCTTTTCCAAATATCATGCAGTCACTATCAAATTCATCTGCTCTTATTGAGAAAAAAGCTGCATAATATGCTAATGGCTCATGTACCTTAAACCATGCTATTCTAAAGGCATTTGTTACATATGCTGCTGCATGGGCTTTTGGGAACATGTATTTTATTTTTTCACATGATTTTATATACCAATCTGGCACACCATGTTCTTTCATTTCTTCTTTATATTGCTCCCACTTTGGTTCTTTTCCTTTTGCTACTTTTCCCTTACGTACTGATTCCATGATTTTAAATGAATCATTTGGTGGTAATCCCATTTTCATTAAGTAAATCATTATATCATCACGACAACATATTGCATCTTGTAGTGTTACTGTTCCTGCTTCTATTAAACTTTGTGCATTTCCAAGCCACACATCTGTACCATGTGAAAGTCCTGATATACGGATTAATTCATCAAATGTTTTTGGTTTTGTATCTACTAACATTCCTCTTACAAATTTTGTTCCGAATTCAGGTATTCCAAAACTTCCAACTTGGGAATGTATTTGTTCTGGTGTTACTCCTAAAGCATCTGTTGAACTAAATATTGACATTGTTTCCTTATCATCTAATGGTACTTTTGTTGGGTCTATTCCAGTTATATCTTGTAACATTCTTATTACTGTTGGGTCATCATGTCCTAGTATGTCTAGTTTAAGCAAGTTCTGGTCTATTGAGTGATAATCAAAATGTGTTGTAATAATATCTGAGTTTGGATCATCTGCCGGGTGTTGTACTGGACAGAATTCATATATTTCTCTTCCTTTTGGTACAACTATAATTCCACCAGGGTGTTGACCTGTTGTTCTTTTTATTCCTGTGCAACCAGCCGCTAGTCTTTGTGTTTCTGCTCTATTTATTGGTATATGCCTTTCTTCAAAATATTTTTTTACATATCCATATGCTGTTTTTTCAGCTACTGTACCTATTGTTCCTGCTTTAAATGTTGTTCCTTTTCCAAATATTACTTCTGTGTATTTATGTGCTTTTGCTTGATATTCTCCTGAGAAGTTTAGGTCTATATCTGGTTCTTTATCTCCATTGAATCCTAAAAATGTTTCAAATGGAATATCCATTCCATCTTTATCTAATTTATGACCACATTTTGGACATTCTTTATCTGGTAAGTCAAATCCATTTTTATATCCATAATCTGTGAAGTCTGAATATTTACAATTTGGACATCTATAATGTGGTGGAAGTGAATTTACTTCTGTAATACCTGTCATATTTGCTACAAATGATGAACCAACTGAACCTCTTGAACCTACTATATATCCATCTTCATTTGATTTCCATACCAATTTTTGTGCAATTATATACATAACTGAGAATCCATTTTTTATAATAGAATCTAATTCTTTATCTAGTCTTGTTTGTACTAACTCTGGTAGTGGATCTCCATACAATTCATGTGCCTTATTATATGCTATATCTTTAATTGTCTGTTCACACCCCGGAATGTGTGGTGGACATTTTTCAGGTGATATTGGACTTATTTGGTCACACATATCAGATATTTTATTTGTGTTTGTAACTACAACTTCATATGCTTTTTCTTTTCCTAAATAACTGAATTCTTCAAGCATTTCTTCTGTTGTTCTTAAATATAATGGTGCTTGATTATCTGCATCATTATAGCCTTGTCCCGCTTCTAAGATACGTCTATATACTTCATCTTGTGGATCTATAAAATGCACATCACATGTTGCAACTACTGGTTTATTTAATTTTTCACCCAAAGCTACAATTTTTCTATTAATATCTCTTAATGCTTCTTCATCTTTTACTGTTTCATTTCTAATTAAGAATTGATTATTTCCTATTGGTTGTATTTCTAAATAATCATAAAATTCTGCAATTTCTTCAATTTCTTCATCAGTTTTTCCAAGTTCAATTGCTTGGTATAACTCTCCTGCTTCACATGCACTTCCTAAAATTAAACCTTCTCTATATTTTTTTAATAAACTTTTTAAAATACGAGGTTTACGATAGAAATAGTGTAAATGTGAATATGAAACTAATTTATATAAGTTTCGTAATCCTACATAATTTTTTGCTAAAATTATTGCATGATATGTTTTTAATTTTTTGTATTCTTCTTTTTTAGCTTCTTCTGTTCTACTAACGAAGTCTATATCTTCTAACTTCTTTGCTCCACGTTTTTTTAACATATCAAGCATTACTTTAAATACTTTAACTGTTGTATCAACATCATCTAAAGCTCTATGTGCTACTTCAACTTTTATACCTAAGTTTTCAGCAATTTTTCCTAATTTATATTTTTTATAATCTGGAAATAAATCTTTTGCTAAACTTAAGGTATCAAGATATGTGTAATCAAACTCATATCCTAAAGCTTTAGCATTTTGCTTTAAGAATCCAACATCAAATCCAGCATTATGTGCAACAATAACTGAATCTCCTAAAAATTCTAACAATTTTGGAAATACCTTATCTATTGTTTCTGCGTCTTTAACCATTTCATCAGTTATATTTGTAACCTCTGTAACTCTTTCTGGAATATGCTTTTCTGGATTTACAAAACAGCTAAATTCATCTATAACTTCTCCATCTTTAACCTTCATTACACCAATTTCAGTGATTTTTTCTGTTACTGCTGAAAATCCTGTTGTTTCTAAGTCTAGTACACAATATGTTGTGTCAATATCTTGTCCTTTAGGGTTGCTAACCACTGCATTCTTATCTGGTGCTAAATATGCTTCAACTCCATAAATAACTTTCATATCTGGATTATCAAATCCTAGCATTTTGTGTGCCTCTGGAAATGCTTGCACAACTCCATGGTCTGTTATTGCAATTGACTTCATTCCCCATTTCATTGCTCTTTTTATTAAATCTGTTGCTGAAGTCATTGCATCCATTTGACTCATTTGTGTGTGCATATGTAATTCCACTCTTTTTACTTCTGCGTTGTCCTGTCTTACTTCTTTCTTCAAACCGTCTGTTTCAACAATTGTATTTGCCATAACTGTTAGTTCATTCGAAAAAGTGTCCATTTGAGCAGTTCCTGCAATTTTTATTCCTTTTGCACCCTGTATTCTTTTCATTATTTTCTTTGCATTTTCTTTATTTAAAAATGCTTTACAAGTTATTGTACTTGTTCCATCATATAAGTCAAAACTAAATAGAGTTTTACCAGATTTTAAAGTTCTATCTTCTGTATAAATTACTTCTCCTTGAAGTGCAACTTTTCCATCATCTACACCTAAATCTTGAACTTTTACTAGCTCTTCTGTTATATTCATACTTTGACCTAATATTAATGGTGTATCTTCAATTTCTTCTTCTGTTGGTAATTCTGGTATTTCATTATTTTCAGTTCCAATTATAGTATTTGCAATAACTGTAACATCTCCTGCATATGTATCTAGTCCTGCTTTTCCGATTAACTTAATTGTTTTTGCATTTCCTATTTTTTCTACTATTTCTTTTCCTTCAGCTAAATCCTTTGAAAATGATTTACATGTCATTGTTCCTGTACCATCATATAGTTCACAAATAATCATACCTTTTCCAGATTTAGTTTCTCGAACATCACAAGTTACAATTCTTCCTTCTAAAGTAACTCTTCCATCATTTGCTGTAATATCTTTTATTTTTATGTGTTTTTCCTTTGCTTTAGATGGTTTTCCCATAATATATTCTTGTGGTTGCATCATTTCTGGATTTTCATATAGTTCTCCTTCTGGTGGGATATATCCTTCGTCATCAACTGGTGGCATATAATTATTATCTTGATATTCTGACACTTGTTCTTGTTGTTGTTTTCTTAGTTCTTCATTTTCTTTTTCAATGTGAGCAATTAATTGCTCTTCTTCTCTTTTTCTTGCTTCTCTAATTTCTTTTATATCGTCTAAAGATAAATCTTCTTCTATATTTATTACATATTCTTTTCCAAATAGATTTTTTAGAACTTTTTGCAATTCTTTGTCTGTCTTTTTTGCTTTTAAGAAGTCTGCTCCTTTTATGTGCATTTTTATATCTATTTCGTTTTCTACTACTTCTACATCACTTTTTAATAATAGCATTGGCTTCATTAAAGGATATTTGTGTGCCATGTATGCTATTATGTTTCTCCATTCTTCTTTTATTTCTTTTAGCTTTACTGCTTCATGGTATTTTATTATTGTATCTATTTGCTCAAATTGGAATCTTTCTTTTAGGAATTTTTCAAAATACCAGATTTCTTTTATTTCTATGTATTCATCATAATACAAGGCTACTTGTAATTTGTTTTCTTTTTTTATTACATTTAGCCCCATTACGCTTGCATATTTTATGTTTGAATTTGCATTATAATCTGAAAATATTTCTCCTACTTTTTTTGTTTTTTCTGCCATCCTTACACACAATCCTTTCTCCCTTTAACAAAATGTATTCTATCACAAAACCAAAACTTATTAAAGCGAACATTAGGAATTTTTTAATTTTATTTATCAGTTTTATATTAACTAATTAATAAATTTTATATATAATGCATAAAGAAATAAGGAAAAGCAGGAGTGTGTCGCCACCAACGTAAGGAGGTGGTGTCTATGGTAGAACAATATTTATTATTAACAATAAAATTATTATTTGCTGGTCTAGTATCAGTAACTATCGTAGCTATTACCTTAATTATTGTATTAATACATATATTGGGTAAAAAAGACTAAAAAATACACACTCTGCTTGCAGGTTAGAGTGTGTATTTAAAAATCATTCAACCGGCGACCACTTCATGTGGCTCCTTATTTCTATTTTTATTATATCATAATTTTTTATTTTGTCAATTTTTTGTAACACATTTTTCTAATTTTCATACTATGTATTATACAAAGGAAAACAAAACATATTGTTGTTTATCTACTTCGAAAGGAGGTCTAGACTATGCCAGAGAATAGAGGATGCGGTGGATTCGGATTTGGTGACGATTGTTGCTGGATTATAATCCTTATATTATTAATCTGCTGCTGTTGTGGTGGTAATAGAGGAGGATGTTGCTAATCCCCTCTATATTTTAAAGGAGAAGTTACACTTACACTTCTCCTTTTCTATTTCCTTATTCCTTGAATCTTCTTCCTTTGCTATTACGTTTTACTCTTGATGCAAAAGCCTCAGCCTTATCATCCAAATCATCTTCATCATCAAATTTGTTATATGTTCTTGAATTACTATTTTCTTCTCTATCTGTCATACTTTTAGAATATCCATCTAAAAATTTTGCTCTAACCCTTTCTCTTCTTGCTCTTTCTTCTTCATCATCTTGCAATCTTGACATTATTTTTTGATTTTCTTTTTCGTACTGTTCTTCTTCATTTTCATAATCATTATAGCTATCATCTAAATTGTTATCATCATTTTCGTAATTATCATCTAAAGTATCATCTTCTATAAATTTTTTCTTTTTTCTTAATGCTTTTGGCCTTTCTTCGAAATCTTCTTCGTAGTCATCTATTTCAATATCATCTTTATTATCATTGTCATCTTTATTCATTCCATAGAAAGGTACTCCTGAATATTCTTCTGCAAATGCTCTATTTCTTCTACGTCTTATTATAATAAATACTATTATTGCAATTACTACAACTACCGCAATAACCGCTCCAATAATCATTCTTTGTCTTTGTTCTTGTTCTGCTTGTTCTCTTGCTAAAGCTTCTTCATCTACTAAACTCTTATTTACAGTTATTTGATATGTTGCAACATTATTTCCATCACTATCTGAAACTAAAATTGTAATTAAATTTTCTCCCTCTTTTAACTCTTCATTTCCAACTATTTCTACTTGATATTCTTCATTAGTTGGATTTGCTTCAATTTGTAAGGCTGTATCTTCTCCTATATATTTTGCTGTATATTCATATACATTAGTTTCAAATTTTGGTGAAAGTTCTAGGTTTTGAATGCTTAAACTTGCGAGTCCTTCCCCTTCAATTATTTCTGTATTTTCTGCAGTTTCTCTAGTAATTATTATAGTATATGTTTTTGTAGTTCCATCTTCTGCTGTTACTACAACATTTACAGTATTTTCTCCTTCTTGAAGATTTACTGTTCCTGTTCCCGTTACTGTTGCACTACTATCTTGTGCTTCTGCATATACTTCAACACTTTCAGTGTCTGCTGGTACTGTTACAGAATAACTTGTTGTATTACTTCTAAATCCACTAAAATCATGTGGCCTTATTCCTAAATTAATTAAATTTGCATTACTTGACTCTGACTGACTTGATGATGTAGTCGTTCTTCTTGAATTTGATGAGCCCGAAGAACTTCCGCTATTACCATTTGATGTACTACCACCATTATTTCCCCCATTTGAAGTATCTGTCGAGTCTCCACTTGAATCACCATTTCCTGTTCCACTTCCTGTATTTTCATTGTCTGAACTAGTATTACCATCTCCTGGTGTTGTATTTGTATCTGATGGTGGTTCTGGAGTTGATGTATTTGTATCATCTCCTGTTACAGGTGGTGGTAAAGTATTCACTTCTGTTGCATTACTATTAAATATAAAACATCCTGATAACATTATAATCATTGTTATAACTGCTATTATATTTACTTTTATCTTGTAATTTCTATTCATAATTTCCTCCTATTACATCTTTTGATTATGGCATAATTTTATCATTTGCATAAGTTTTAGTCAACTAATTTTTTATAATAATTTTTTAACAATTTTCATCATTTTTATTAAATATATGATAAAATAATATCAAATAATAGAAAAAGGAGAAACAAAGATGGAACTACTTTCACCAGTTGGAAATTTTGAATGTTTAAAAGCTGCTGTACAAAATGGAGCAGACAGTGTATACCTTGGAAGTGACTTATTTAGTGCAAGAGCATTTGCTAACAATTTTTCTGGTAAAAATCTAGAAAAAGCAATTGAATATGCTAAAATCAGAGGTATAAAAACATATCTTACATTAAATACATTAATAAAAGACAATGAAATTGAAAATGCATTTAAATTAGCCAAACAAGCATATGAATACGGAATTGATGCAATACTTGTTCAAGATTTAGGCTTAGCAATGAAATTAATTAGAGAATTTCCAGACTTACCTATTCATGGAAGTACTCAAATGACAGTACACAATTTAAATGGTGCTTTAGAGCTTCAAGACTTAGGCTTTAAAAGAGTGGTTTTAGCAAGAGAACTTTCAATTAATGAAATAGACTATATTTGCAAAAACACTAAAATTGAAATTGAATGTTTCGCACATGGTGCTTTATGTATTTCATATTCTGGACAATGCCTATTTTCTAGCATGCTAGGTGGACGTTCTCGGAAATCGTGGAAAATGTGCCCAACCTTGTAGACTACCTTATGATTTATATGAAGATAATCATAAAATTAATAGTGGATATTTACTAAGTACACGTGATTTATGTGCTCTAGAATATATCCCTGCATTTATACAATCTGGAGTTAAATGCCTAAAAATTGAGGGAAGAATGAAATCTCCTGAATATGTTGCAACAGTAACTAGAATTTATAGAAAGTATATTGACCTTGCATTATCAAATAAGGAATATATTATTGATTCAAATGACCAAAAAGACTTACTTCAAGCATTTAATAGGGGTATGTCATCTTCTGGTCACTTAGATACAGAACCTAATAAAAATTTAGTTTTTAAAGAAAAACCTAACAATATGGGATTACCTTTGGGAAAAGTTCAAAATTATAACAAATCAAAAGGATTAATTACTGTTAAATTAAAAGAACCAATTGAAATTGGAGATACAATCTCAATTGAAAATGAAAAAGGAACATATACTATCTCTGAATTAATGGAAGACGGCAAAAATATAACTCAAACAAAAAAAGGTCAAATAGTTACAATTGGTAGAATGAAAGGAAATATTCAACTTAAAGATAACATTTATAAAATGTCATCAAAAAAACTTTCTAATATTGCAAAAGAAAGTTGCAAACATGAACTAAGAAAAATCTATTTAAATGGAAAAATCACAATTCAGAAGAATCAACCTATTTCATTTGAGGTAACTAGCTTTAAACCAAATCAATTATATAAAGACTTACAAATCAAATATACAATAGATACTGTTCCTTTAGATGCTAAAAACAAACCTCTTTCAAAAGAGCTTGTTGAACAGCAATTAAGAAAAACTTCAAATACACCATATGAATTTAAAAATTTGAATATAGATTTAGATGATAATTTATTTTTACCGAAATTAAGTACTCTAAATGAATTAAGAAGAAATGTTTTAGAACAAGTAGAAGCATATGCTATAGCAAAATGTCATAGAAATTTTGATGCTTCAAAAATCGAAAATAATTCTAAATCAAAAAAGGACTCTATATTAGAAAATATGAGAATTAACGTAAAAAATAATATAAAACTAACCAAATCACAAAATCCTAAAATATCTGTATTGTTAAATAAATTAAATACTGATTTCAATTATGAATCTCTATCTTTAGCTGATAATGTGTACATTCCATTAAAATATTTTACAAATAAGAAATATGATGCAACTTTGAAAAAAATTAGTAAATTATCTGACATATATATTTACATGCCTACCATTGTAAAAGGAAATTATAAAAATTTATTTTATGCAAATGCTAAATCAAGTGTTGAGAAATATGATATTAAAGGTTTTGTAATTTCTAATATCTGCAATATTAAATTATTACATGGATTATTTAAAGATTTAGATAAATATTTTAAATTGGTTACTAATTATACATTTAATGTTTTTAATTCTGAAACTGTATTAGAATTAAAAAAACTTGGAATTAGTACATTTACAATATCTCCTGAATTAGATAAAAAAACAATTCAAAGATTATGCGAGTATAGTTATCTAAATAAAGAATTAATTATATATGGAAGAACACCACTTGTAAATATGAATTACTGCTTACTTGGTGAAACAGATAAATGCTATCCTGAATGTAAAGCTAGATGTACTACTTCCCATACATATTACTTGAGAGACCGTTTAAATATGGAATTCCCAATAATGCCTGACAATATTCAAACAGTTACTACTTTATTTAATAGTAAAATCACTTCAATTTCTCCAAATAGCTTTAATGTTGATTCAGTTCGTATTGACATTTTGGATGAATCAAATGGACAAATTGATAATATTTTGAAAACTGTGAAAGATAAAAGACGTTTTGAAGGTAAAGATTTTACTAGTGGAAATCTAAATAGAGAAATTTAATTGTGTGGTCAGTTTGGGGACAGGTTCGGACTGACCATTTTTGGATAGTTTGGGGACGCCACTTTTTCCAAAACACATTAAAACAGGGATTTTTAGGACCGTCCCCTAATCCCTGTTTCTACTACTTAATTCAATTATTAAATCCATGTTATCATCTTTTGCAGCTTTATTTTTCCTAATAGCTCCGCATTTTTTACATTTAAATATAATAACATAACCTTTTTTAGAATTTATCTCTAAACCTATTGGCTCTAAATCACCATGACACTCTTCTTGCCTATCTCCTGGATTTTTATCCACATGTTTTGAATGCAAACAATATGGACAATGATTCCTACAAGAATAGCCTAATTTAGGCACTTTTTTTCCGCAGTTATCACATATAAATTCTTCATCTATTTCTGTAAAGTTTCTAGTATTCAAAGTCTCCTCCTCCTATAAACTCCTTCAATAATGAATTTGTTGGCACATATTCTTCTGGTATCTCTTTGAAATATTTTAGCATGTCTATCATTCTTCTTGCTTCTGCATATTCTCTTTCTTCTTTTGTTATTGCTTCTAGCAATGGCATTGCTATTCCTTTTAATACATTTAATTCGTAGATTAATGATGTATTAAATATACTATTTGCTTCTTCTTGGAATGGGAAGATATTTTTTTCTTCTCCATTATTTACCATATTCCAATTAGCTATTGTGTGTTTTGCACTATATCCTCTAAATTTATGGTCTCTTACCATTCTTCTAACTAATCTTGTGTCTGTTGTTGATATTCTATTATATCTGTCCATATTTAACACTGTTAATGCACTTATATATATTTTATATTTTTGATTTTTTGGAATACTGCTAGTTAATTTATCGTTTAAGCAATGGATTCCTTCTATTACTAGTACATCTTCTTTTCCCAACTTTAATTTTTTACCTTTATATCTTTTCGTTCCTTCATGGAAATCAAATTCAGGCATTTCTACTTCTTCACCATCTAATAATTTAGTTAAATGTTCATTAAATAAATTCATATCAATAGCTTCAATGCATTCAAAATCATAATTTCCATTTTCATCTCTTGGTGTGTCTTTTCTTTCTACAAAATAATTGTCTACTGATATTGTTACAGGTCTTAATTTGTTTATTCTTAATTGTAACCCTAATCTTTGTGCAAAAGTTGTTTTTCCTGATGATGATGGTCCTGCAATTAATATCATTTTTACTTCTCTATTTTTTGCTATTTCATCTGCTATATTTGCTATTTTCTTTTCATGCAATGCTTCATCTAACATTATTAAGTCTTTTATTCTATCTTCCTCTATTGCTTTATTTATTTTATATACTCTATCCATATCCAAAATTCTATGAATATCTTCATACTCATTTAATGCCCATGCTAATTTCTTTGTTTGAATTAATTTTGGTAGTTGTAATGGTTTGTCTGAACTTGGGTATCTCATTAATAGTCCATTTTCATATTTTACTATTTCAAATATTTTTGCGATTCCAGTTCTATTTGCTATTGTTCCATAGCAATAGTTATAATATCCATCACATTCATACATATATATTTTTTCATTACCTTCTAAGTCTAATTGTAATCTACCTTTTGATGTATCATATTTCTTATAAAATTCTGTTGCTTCTTCACGGTTCATTACTATTTGCTTTATTGGTAAGTCTTCTCTTACAATTCTTCTCATTTCTTCAGTTAAATTATGGGCCATCTCTTCAGTTACTTCTAATTTTTCCACATCACAAAACATTGAATTTGTTAATTGATAATTTACATTCATCTTATTATTTGGATATAATTTTTCAAATGCTTTTGCTAATATATATACCATTGTTCTTCTATATATTTTGCTTCCTTCTTTTGATGAAATATCTATTAATTCTACTTTTCCATCTTCATGAATTTCATAGTTTAAATTTTCATATTCATTGTTAAATATTGCTCCAACAACTGCATACTCGCTCGCTTTTATTTCTTCTGATAATACTTCTTGTATTGTTTTTCCTTCTTGTACTTCAATTTCTTTATCTTTATATTGTATCTTCATAAGTATTCATCCTTTCTATCTTTATCTTTCATTGTTTGTAACTCAATAAATTCTTTAAGTTTTACTTTAATATTTTATATTAAAATTATTTATAAGTCAAATTGTTTTCCAGTGAATTACATTTTATTGAATGGGAATTACGAAAAAATATATAAATATATCATTTGCTAAATTTATTTTGGTTTCGAGTTATATTTTTCAAATAAAATGGATATACTTTAAATAAAATATAATACATTTATTCAGAGGAGGTATGTTTATGAATTACGGAAGAATTAATTATATCTTAAATAATGATACTAAGTTTGATATTTTTTATAATGATAGACCTGTATGGATTCAAGAACTAGATTCTAATAATCAAAAAGCAAAAATTGGATTTGTTGAT
The DNA here is from genome assembly GCA_946487895.1 of uncultured Clostridium sp. Lineage (GTDB taxonomy): Bacteria > Bacillota > Clostridia > TANB77 > CAG-508 > CAG-269. Next base: position 9,459 of record CAMLUO010000006.1, on the reverse strand, counting down.
AATTTTGAAGAAAAAGATGTTTTTATAAAAGACTTATATGAAAATGACTAATAATTTTTAAGAAGAAGGTATCCTAAAATAAACCTTCTTCTTAAATTTCACAATGTCCATTCATAATTTATCAATTTTATTTGATTAGATATAAACACCATATTATCATCTATTTCCTTTGATAAATCTGTTGACAAATATTTTTTATTATCATCAGCAAAAACTGTAACTACTGGACTGTTCAATCTTTCATTTAATAAAACGCTTCCTATAAAATTCGCACCAGAAGAAATCCCAACACCTAATCCTAATTCTCTTGATAATTTTCTTGACATGTTAATAGAATCTTCATCATTTACCAAAATAATTTCATCTATTTTAGTTTTATCAATTAAATCAGGAACAAAATCATCTCCAATTCCTTCTATTTTGTGTTGTGCTATTTTTTTACCTTTTGATATTATTGGCATTTTATCAGGTTCTATTGCAACTATTTTCAAATCCTTATACTTTTCTTTTAACTTTGTACCTATTCCCATAAGTGTTCCACCAGTTCCAACACCAGATACAAAACCTTCCACCTTTTCAGGTATTTGCTCTACTATTTCTACACCTGTTGTTTCATAATGAGCTTGAAAATTATCAATATTTGCAAATTGATTTGATAAAAATCTCTGTTTTTCTTTAGCCAACTTTTTAGCTTCATCTACACATTTTATAAATCCGCCATCTTCCCTAGATATTAAAATTACTTTTGCACCAAAGCTTTTCATTAGCTCTATTCTTTCCTTACTTGCCCAATCTGGCATAAAAATATATACCGGGTGATTATAATATGCCCCTAAAGCCGATAATGATATTCCAGTATTTCCACTTGTTGCTTCTATTATAGGCATACCTTCTTTTAACTTTCCCCTTTTTTTAGCATTTTCTATAATGTAATATGCCACTCTATCTTTAATACTTCCTGTTAAATTATAATATTCTAATTTGGTGTATATACTTTTTTGTTTCCCTTTATATTCATAATTAATTTTTATCATTGGCGTATTTCCAATTAACTTGTTTTCTTTTAGCATATAAATTCCTCCTAGATAAACGAAAAAAATTAACATATACTGATATAATATATGTTAATTATCTCCAATATGTTAGTTATATATACTAATAATTAGCTTTCTTCCGTTACGATAGTAAGCATTAAACTACTAACTAATCCTGTTTGTTCATCATATTCAAGAGAAATATTATAAGTTTCTCCTCTATGTTCTTCTATAAAATTTTGCAATGTTGTAACAATTTCTGGATTGTTTCCACTTCTATTTAATACAATTCTAAGTTCCGTATTTGAAATAACATCTAAATTACTAATATAATTTTGTGAAGCATTAATTGCATTTAATACTCTATCAGCATCAAAATTTTCTCCTACTAACATCTCAAATTGTGAATTGTACCTAGTCTTTTCTGCTTCAGTAGTACCTGTTACTTCCATACTTTGTTCTTCTCTTAACAGTCCTGCATTTATTAATACTTGTTGTATTTCTTGCATATTTACTTCATTTTGAAGTTCAGTTAATTTACCATTAACACCTTCTTGAACTGTTGTCATTAATGATTGCAATTGTTCTTGTTGTAAATCATTTAATTTTATTGAATTTTCACTATCCAAAGTCAACTCATTGTTAAATTGTGTCACAGTTTGATAATTTTGAGTAATATATGCCTCTACTCTATTATCAGCATCTTCATATTGTGCAGAAACTCTTCTTATCATAGTATTTCCACTAATTTCTTTATTTTGTACTATTGTTATATCTTTTGTTTCTTCTCCCGCTGTAATAGTTATATTTATTTCTATATTACCACTATTCTCACTTACAGCAATAGTTTTTACTGTATTATTAGTATTATCATTCGCATTCAATTGAATATAATTTTCTCCATTTGTTGATAAAAAATCCAAATTTATTTCATATTCTGGTGTCTTTATTGATGTTCTAACAGTATTTTTCATATTCTCATAAACTGTTATAGTTGTTTCATCCTGTCCTATATTATTTTGATTAATTCCGAGTTATTATATCATCAATTCCGGTTGTAAATTTATCTTTTAAGCTTTGCACATTGCTTTCAGTAGTATTATCACCACTTTGCAATAATTGATTTATTTGATCTATTTTTGCTTGTAATGTATCTAATTTTCCTAATACTATTTCATCATTTTTTAATTGCTCTAAAATATCTAAGTATAAATTATTTAATTGCTCTTTTGTTAATGTAACTGAATATGCATTTACTTGCACACTTTTTCCGTCTATTTCTATTGCTTGATTTTGTTGCTTAGAAAAAGTATGCTCACTAAGATTGTCTTCAATTATTGCTGTATATCTATTAGAAAGTGTTTCTTTTTCTTCTCCGGTTATTTCCAAATTACTAAGTGATAATTGATTAAAATCAATTTGATTTGGCATATTTGCTATATCTACATCAGAATAACCTAATTTTTTAAATAATTCTTGCAAATTACTATTATCAACTAATAAAAATTGTTGGAAAAGATCTGAAAAACGAAGTCCATATGTATTAGAATTTTGTACATATTCTAGTCCTAATATACTGTCTCCACCTTTATATAAATTCATTTGTTGATAATTATATTGGTTTGCGATATCTACTTGTCCTTCTGCAACTATTTTTAGTTGATTTATTACATTATCTGTATTTTCCGCTGTTGTTCCAATATTTTCTGTATTATTTACATTTATTTGAGTATTTACTGTATATTTACTTTGCTCTAATGAAGTTTCATAATCATTCTTTTGATTTATTTGTGTATACATTTGACTCATATTCTCAACATTTTTTCCTAGATATTTCATAAATAATGTTTTATTTGATCTAAACATATCTGTATTTATATACACTAAAACAAATGCTGTAAATATCATTAAAATTACTAATAATATTGAAATTATTAAAATTAATCTTCTTTTCTTTCTTGGTATCATCTTTGATTTCTCTCCTTTTATTTTTCAACATTTTCTCTTTGCCTTAAAGTCTCATATATAACAATTCCTGCTGAAACAGAAGCATTTAATGAATTTACTTTTCCTTTCATTGGGATTTTTACTAAAAAGTCACAATTTTTCTTAACCTTTTCACTAATCCCTGAACCTTCATTACCAATAACTATTCCTAAAGGCCCTGTTAAGTCTTGCTCATTATAATAAGTATTAGTATTTATATCTGTACCACAAATCCATAGTCCCGCTTCTTTTAGTTTTTCAATACTATCAGAAATATTTATTACTCTAGCAATTTTCATATGTTGTACCGCACCTGCTGAAACTTTATTTACTGTACTATTCACACATGCAGCTCTCCTTTTAGGAATTATTATTCCATGTACGCCAGCTGTTTCTGCTGTTCTTATTATAGAACCTAAATTGTGTGGATCTTCTATTCCGTCTAGTATTAAAACAAAAGGATCTTCATTTTTCATTTTTGCTTTCTCTAAAATGTCTTCAATTTCACAATACTCATAAGGTGGAACTATGGCAATTACCCCTTGGTAGTTTTCATTTTGTGCCATTTGTCTCATTTGATTTTTGTCTTTTTCTACTATTATTATTCCATTTTCTTTTGCTTTTGCTATTATTTTGTTTATAGAACCATGCTTTTCTCCTTTTGTTATGAATATTTTGTTTATGTCTTTTCCACTTTCTAATAGTTCTAATACTGAATTTCTTCCTTCTACTTGGTCATCAAAGTTTTTATTTTCTTTCATTTTTATTGCAATTCCTTTCTAAAAATTAGATTCCTAGCAGTTGGAAAAGAATTAAATTTTGGCAAGGAAAACAAGTTTGACGTAGCCAAAATTGTAATTATTTTTCAACTGGTTTATTCATCATCCAATTTCAACACTGACAAAAATGCTTCTTGTGGTATCTCAACATTTCCAATTTCACGCATTTTTTTCTTTCCACGTTTTTGTTTTTCAAGCAATTTTTTCTTTCTAGTAATATCTCCACCATAACATTTTGCAAGTACATCTTTTCTTAAAGCTGAAATTGTTTCTCTTGCTATAATTTGTCCACCAATTGCTGCTTGGATTGGAATTTTAAATAGTTTTCTAGGTATAACTGTTTTTAGCTTTTCAACCATTTTCTTTCCTCTATCATATGCGTTATCTTTATGAACTATAAAACTCAAGGCATCAACTGGTTCATTATTAATATAAATATCTAGTTTTACTAGGTTTGATTTTCTATATTCTTTGAATTCATAATCAAGTGATGCATATCCTTTTGTCTTTGATTTCAAATTATCGAAAAAGTCATATATTATCTCATTTAAAGGCATTTCATAAACAAGAGTTACCCTATGTTCATCAAGATATTTCATGTCAATATATATACCTCTTCTTCTTTGGCATAGTTCCATTATATTTCCTACATATTCTCTTGGTGTTAAAATATTTGCTGTTACAAATGGTTCTTCAATATATGAAATTTCTTGTGGTTTTGGTAAATCTTCTGGGTTATATAGTTCCAATACTTCTCCATTAGTTTTGTACACCTTATATATTACTGATGGTGCAGTTGTAATTAGCCCTAAATTAAATTCTCTATCTAATCTTTCTTCTATTATTTCTAAATGCAATAATCCTAAAAATCCACATCTAAATCCAAAACCTAAAGCTGCTGATGTTTCTGGTTCAAATTCTAAAGCCGCATCATTTAATTTTAATTTTTCTAATGCTTCTTTTAACTCTTCATATTGGCTACCATCTATTGGGTATAAACCACAATATACCATTGGTGTCACTTTTTTGTATCCTTTAAGTGGTTCATCTGCTGGATTATCATTTAATGTAACTGTATCTCCAACATGTATATCTGATAATGTCTTTATACTTGCTGCAATATAGCCAACTTCTCCTGCTTTTATCTCCTCTACTGGCATATATGAACCAGGGATAAAATATCCTACTTCTGCTACTGTAAAGGTTTTATTTGTTGCCATAAGCCTTATTTCATCACCAACTTTAACTTTTCCATCAACAACTCTTACATATGCTAAAGCTCCTTTATAATTATCATAATATGAATCAAATATTAAACATTTTGTTTTAGCATTTACATCTCCCTTTGGAGCTGGTAAATCTGTTACTATTCTTTCTAAAACTTGATCAACATTTAAACCTGATTTTGCAGAAATACATGGAGCATCTTCTGCAGGAATTCCTATTATTTCTTCAATCTCATGTTTTACTTCATCTACTCTTGCATTTGGTAAATCTATTTTATTTAATACTGGTAGAATTTCTAAATTATTATCTATTGCTAGATACACATTTGCAAGAGTTTGAGCTTCTACACCTTGACTTGAATCTACAACTAAAATTGCTCCATCACATGCAGCTAAACTTCTTGACACCTCATAATTAAAATCAACATGTCCTGGTGTATCTATTAAATTAAAAACATATTCTTGTCCATCTTTTGCCTTGTAAATCATTCTAACAGCTTGAGATTTTATAGTTATTCCTCTTTCTTTTTCAATATCCATATTATCTAGAACTTGGCTTTCCATTTCTCGTTTAGATAATACTCCTGTCATTTCTATTAATCTGTCTGCTAGTGTTGACTTACCATGGTCTATATGTGCAATTATGCAAAAATTTCTAATATGTCTCATTATTCCTCCTCTTAGATTTTTATAACAATATAATTTTAACATAGAAATTTTAAAATCTCAATAGTTTTGCCATCCATTTACTAAATTATATACTTGGCTATATCCCATTCTTTCTAATACTTTTTGCGCTCTTCTACTCCTATGACCTGTACCACAATAAACAATTATTGTTTGCTCTAAATTTGGTATCTCCTTTTTCATTCTATTTTTTATTTCATATTCTGGTATTGAAATCGCTCCTTCTATGTGTCCTTCTTTAAATTCTTGTACACTTCTTACATCTATTATAACAGCTCCCTGCTTTTTCAGCTCTTCTAATTTTTCAATGTCTACATCATTTTCATATCCTCTTTTTAATTTCTTTGTCGTGTATTTTAACACTTCTCTTATTTTGCTTATCATTATAGTTTCTCCACTCCAATCTCATTATTTGTTTCATATTATATTGTATGATTTTAGATTTTTTTGGATAAAAATATATTATGTTTTCTATTTTTCGACTTTTTTATCTTATAACATGTGGATAACTAACTGTGGAAAATGTGGATAACTTTGTGAATAACTTATATTAGTCATTTTGCGTTCACGAGTTATTCACATTCATTTTTGTTTACAATAATTTTATTTTGCTTTTTTCATTATTTTTATATTTTATGTGAAACCTGCATGTTGATTTTATTTTTATAATTTTTATCATACAAAAAATGCTATATAAATATCTATATAGCATTTTTCAAAAATATTATTCAGCTTTCTTGTCTTCTTTATCTGCTTTTTCAGCTTCTTCTTTAACTTCTTCAACTGGTTCTTCTTTTACTGTATCAACAGTTTCTTGAACTTCAACGTTTTCAGTTTTGATAGCTGGTGCTTCTTCTGGAGCTTCTGCTGATTCATCTGCTTTTTCTTCAACTACTGGAGTTTCTTTTACTTCTTGTGCAGGTTCTTCTGTTAAATCTTCTTTTACAACTATTTCTCTATCTTCGATTCTTGCTCCAACTTGTTCTTTAGTTTTAGCAGCTTTACCTACTCTATCTCTTAAATAGAATAATTTAGCTCTTCTAGCTTTACCAACTCTTACAAGTTCTACCTTTTCTACTAATGGTGAATGTACTAAGAATGTTTTTTCAACTCCTACACCATATGAGATTTTCCTAACTGTAAATGTTTGGTTTACTCCTCCTCCTTGTACTTTTATGATTATTCCTTCAAATACTTGGATTCTTTCTTTGTTTCCTTCTTTTATTCTTACGTGAACTCTTACTGTGTTACCAACTTTTAATTCTGGTATTTTGTTTTTCAATTGTTCGTGTTCAATTGATTTTATAATATCCATTTTAGAATTTCCTCCTTTTCAATAAATCTGGTCTTTTTTGTTTTGTTATTTTTAATGCTTGCTCTTTTCTCCACTTCTCTATATTTTCATGATGACCTGATAATAATATTTCTGGAACTTTTTCTCCTTCAAATACTTCTGGTCTTGTATATTGTGGATATTCAAGCAAACCTTGTGAAAAACTTTCTTCTTTTATTGATTCTTGATTCAAAACTCCATCTATGTATCTACTAACAGTATCAATCAACACCATTGCTGGTATTTCTCCACCTGTTAATACATAATCACCTATTGAAATTTCTTCATCAACAATCTTATCTATTACTCTTTGGTCTATTCCTTCATAATGACCACATAATAAAATCAGATGTTTTTCTTTACTTAATTCTTCAACTTTTTTTTGGTTTAATGTTTTCCCTTGTGGTGATAAATATATTACTTTCGCATTTTCTTCATATACTGATTTATATGCATCATATACTACATCTGGTTTCATAACCATTCCTGCACCACCACCATATGGTGTATCATCCACTTTTTTGTGTTTGTCTTTTGAAAAGTCTCTAATGTTTACCAATTTTAGTTTTATCTTTTCATTTTCTATTGCTTTTCCCAAAATACTTTGTTTGATTGGTTCAAACATTTCTGGAAAAAGTGTTAAAACATCAAATTGCACTTTATTTCTCCTTTCAACATTCCAAAACACATAATTTAAACTATTAAACCTGGTATTAGATGAACTGTTATCCTTCCTTTTTCTAAATCCACATTTTTTAAAACATCTGGAATTCCTGGTAAAAGGATTTGTTTTCCCATTTCATCTTTTACTACATATATATCATTACTTCCAGTATTAAAGATATCATCAACTTTTCCAAGTAATTTATTATCGTCTGTATAAACCTCTAATCCTAATAAGTCTACTATATAGTAAACACCTTCTTCTAAAGGTTCTTCATCTGCTCTATCTACTAATAGATAGCTTTGACGTAATAAATCAGCTTGTTCTGGTGTATCAACACCTTCTAATTTCATCAATACCATATTTTTATGATATTTTACTTCTTGTATTTGATATTCTTTTTTTCCATTTTTGTTTGATATATATATTTTTTTTAGTCTATCAAATCTATTAATATCATCTGTAAATGGTTTTATTTTTACCATTCCCTTAATTCCAAATGTATTAACAATTTGACCTATTTCTAAATACTTTGTCATTCACATTTCCTTTCAAATTTATCCAATAAATTCTACTGAAACTTTTTTGTGCTCTTTTCCAGCTACTGATTTCATGACTGTTCTTATTGATCTTGCAAGTCTTCCTTGTCTTCCAATAATTTTTCCCATATCAGTTTCTGCAACTTTTACTTCAAATATAATAGATTTTTCACCATCTACTTCTTTTATTTCAACAACATCTTTGTTATCTACTAAATTTAAAATAATTGTTTCTAAAATTTCTTTCATCTTAACGCCTCCACTTTAATCTAATCTAAGATGTTGACATTTGCATAAATCAACTTATTATTTCTTTTCAATTAAAGCTTTAACTGTGTCTGTTGGTTTTGCACCATTTTTAATCCATTTTTCTACTTTTTCTTTATCTAATACAATAGTTGCTGGAGTTGTCATTGGGTCATATGTACCTAATTGCTCGATTATTTTACCATCTCTTGGGCTTCTTGAATCTGCTACAACAATATGATAAAATGGAGCTTTTTTCTTTCCTTGTCTTTGTAATCTAATTTTTACCATTTATTTCACCTCCTGGGATTAGGGGACGTTCTTTTAATCCCTCTTACTGGGATTAAGTGACACTCCTTAATCATTTTTATTTATAAATTTAAAAATTTAATAACACAATAATTCAAAGAATTTCTAGAATATTATTAAAAAATTCTAGTAACAGGGATTTTAAGGACCGTCCCTAAATCCCTTTAAAGTTCTTCAAAGAATTTATATCAATACCATTCATCAATTTTTTCATTCCGCCTTTGTTATTTTTCAATTGTTTCATCATTTTTTGTGTCATTTCAAAAGACTTAATGAATTTATTGATGTCTTGTACTGAAGTTCCACTTCCGTCTAGCTATTCTTTGTCTACGACTAGCATTTAAAAGTCTTGTATCTCTTTTTTCTTCTTTTGTCATTGAACAAATAATAGCTTCGATTTTTACAAATTCTTTATCATCAACTTTTAAATCTTTTATCTGATTCATTCCCGGAATCAATTTCAATAATGAAGAAAATGACCCCATCTTTTTAACTTGTCTTAGTTGTGCTAAATAGTCATCTAAGTCTAGTTCTTTCTTTTTAAGCTGTTTTTCTAATTTCTCTGCTTGCTCTAAATCAAATGCTTCTTCTGCTTTTTCTATAACAGATAAAATATCACCCATTCCTAAAATTCTTTGTGCCATTCTATCTGGATG
>CAMLUO010000005.1 GCA_946487895.1 uncultured Clostridium sp. | reverse complement strand
AATTGTGGCAGCAATGGTAGTAGCAAGTTTGTTTTTTATCAATATGAGTTTAGCAGCAAATACTGCAAAAGTAACAGTAGACTTAGCTAATCTTAGAGAATCACCAGATGAAAATAGCACAATATTAGAACAACTTACATTAAATGAAGAAGTTGAAATAGTAGAACAAGATGGAGATTGGTACAAAATAGTAGCAAGAAGAATAACAGGATATATAAGAAAAGATTTAATAGCTGTTACTGAACAAGTAAACAATCAAGAGACTAATACTCGGAGATGAAAATAATATAACATCAACAGAAGAAGAACAAAATGTGGAGAATGCAGAGCAAAATTCACAAGAAAGTGAACAAACAGAAGATGAGATAGAATTAGGAAAGAATATTATTGAAGAAAATACAAAATTGAAAATTGTTCCTGCAATTAATGCAACAGAAACAATTGAAGTAAAGAAAGATGAAGAAGTTAATGTAACTGAAATCATAAATGGTTGGGTTTGTGTAGAAACTCAAAATACAAAGGGTTGGATAAGAAAAGAAAAAATCCTAACAAAAGCTGAACAAGAAAAGATAGCACAAGAACAACAAGCTGCACAAGAGGCAGCTGAACAGCAAGTAGCTCAAGAACAAGCACAAAATAGTCAAAAAACGATGTATGTTAATGCATCAACAGTTAATGTTAGGAAAGAACCAAATACATCATCTGAAATTGTAACAAATGCAACGATGAATACAGAAGTTGTAGTACAATCAGAAGAAGGTGGATGGAGCAAAGTAACAGTAAATGGAAGAGATGGTTATATTGCAACAAACCTACTATCTGCAACAAGACAAACAACTTCAAGGTCATCAACTACAAGAAGGTCAACTACAAGTACACAAACACAAGATACAACAGCAAGTACAACATCATCAGCTTCTAGCTCAGGAGCGGCAGTAGTTGCGAAAGCTAAATCATATATAGGTTATAAATATGTTTATGGTGGGTCTTCACCAAGTACTGGATTTGACTGTTCAGGTTTTACTTCATATATATATAAACAATTTGGAGTAAGTTTAAACAGAACAGCAGCAGGACAATATAGTAATGGTACTGCAGTATCAAGAGCAAATTTGCAACCTGGAGATTTAGTAATGTTTGGTAAATCTGGAATTAATCATGTTGGAATTTACATTGGTGGAGGAATGATAGTTCATGCAGAAAATAAAACAACAGGTGTTACAACAGATACAATTAATTCAGGATATTACAACAATAATTATGTAGGAGCAAGAAGAATTTTTAACTAAAGAATGAAAAGAAAGCAATTAAAGGAGGAAAATTTTGAAGGAACGACCGATTTTAATTGCAGTTATAGGGTATATGATAGGTATATTATGGGGGCTATACTTTAATTTTAGTGTAGCCCTTTTCTATATTTTTATAGCTGCAATATATTTAATATTAAAAACTTTTTTATCAAAAAATAAATGGAATATTCTATCACCAAGAAGGTATTTTAGATATATAAAGATATTTTTTAATCGAAAGTCAATTTATTTAATTATTATAATTTCAATAATTTCGAATCTTATAGTCAATTTCCAAAATGAAAAGTATGAAAATGTGTATAAAGATGGAGAAGAATTAACTCTTATTGCCATAGTAGATAGTAATAAAGAAGAAAAAGAATATAAAGATACATATAAAATTAAAACTGAGAATAAAGATACTAATTTGATTTTAAGTGTAAATAAAAACAAAGATATTGAATTAGAATATGGTGATAAGATTTTAATTAAAGGAGAATTTGTAGAGCCATCAGAAAGCAGAAATTATGGTGGTTTTGATTATAAAGAATATCTAAAATCAATTAAAATTCATGGCACAATTAAAGCTGATAGCATAGAGATTTTAGCTAAGAATAGTAATAATCTAATTTTTACTTTTGCAAATAATATTAATTTAAAAATAAAGGAAAATATAAATAAATTAATTCCAGAAAAGTATAGTGCTATATTTACAGGTTTAATATTGGGAGATACAAGTAAAGTTGAAGAAGAAGTGAATGAAGATTTTAAAATAGCAAATATTTCTCATGTTTTAGCAATATCAGGAATGCATATAACTTATATAGTTATGGGAATAGAATTTGTACTTAAAAAAGGGATTGGAAAAAGAAAAACAAGGATTATAACAATAATAATTTTAGTAATATATATGTTTATAACAGGTTTTATGCCATCAGTTGTAAGGTCAAGTATCATGGGAATAATCATGCTAATTTCTAAATTGATTCATCGAAAAAATGACATTTGGACTTCAATTAGTTTATCACTTCTTATTTTATTAATATATAATCCATTTTTAATATTAAATGTGGGCTTACAGTTATCATATTTAGGAACAATTGGAATTGTTTGTTTTAACAAAAATGTCTATAATTTTTTAAGAAAATTAAAAATACGAAATAAAAAAATTAAATATCGAATAAATCGAAAATTTATATTATTTATGGATAAAATAAAGGAAATGCTTTCAGTTACACTTTCTGCACAAATAGTGATTTTACCAATATTGTTATTTAATTTTAATATATTGGGGATATATTTTTTTATTTCAAATATTTTAGTAAGTGTTATTATTGGTCCAATTATTATTGTAGGATTTGTTTGTATCCTTATATCCTTTATATCAATAGAAATCGCAAAAATACTATCAATTTTTATGTCAGTAGGAATCCAAATTTTGATTAGTATATCTGAGATTAGTCATTTGCCGTTTTCAAAAATATATATTCCAACCCCAAAAGTATGGCAAATAGTAATTTATTATATATGTGTAATTGTCATTAATAGAATTTATATAGCGTTTAATTTGAAAAATCCTGATTTTACAAGTATAAGAATTAGAAATTTAGTAGCACTTTTGAAGTTTAAGTTTAGGCAAAATAGAAATAAGGTTTTAAAAGTTTTGATAGTTTTTGTTTCATTGCTTTTTATTCTAAATATTATTCCTAAAAAACTAAAAATTCATTTTGTTGATGTTGGACAAGGTGATTGTACATTTATAACTACATCTCAAAATAAAACGATTTTAATAGATGGAGGTGGAAGTATGTCTGAAGAATATGATGTGGGGAAGAGTACACTATTACCATATATTTTAGACAGGGGTTATACAAAGTTAGATTATGTATTTATATCTCATTTTGACCAAGACCATGTTGGTGGGATTTTAACCATTTTGGAAGAGTTAAGAGTTGGACAAGTATATATATCAAAACAAGAACAGGACTCGGAAAATTATCAAAAATTTTTGAAGATTGTAGAAGATAAGAAGATTCAAGTAAAAGTTCTAAAGCAGGGAGATTGTTTAAAGATTGAAAAAAATTTGTATTTTGACATTTTATGGCCAATTGAAGAGCAAATACAAGAAAATGTTTTGAATAATAATGCGATGGTTATGAAATTACGATATGGTAAATTTTCAATGCTATTTACTGGAGATATTGAAGCTATAGCAGAAGAAAAGATTTTGGATTTTTATAAAGAAAAAGGAGAATATATTTTAAAATCAGATGTTTTAAAAGTAGCACATCATGGTTCTAAAACTTCAACAACACAAAGTTTTTTTGAAAAGGTTAATCCTAAAATTTGTTTGATTGGAGTTGGAAAAAATAATATGTTTGGTCATCCGACAGCAGAAGTTCTTGAAAGGATAAATGGCACGAAAATCTATAGGACAGATGAAGATGGAGAAATTATTTTGGAGGTTGGGTGCAATGGGGACGGCCTCAAAATGCACTAAAGTGCGACTAAAAATAGTTGCAAATTATCTAAAAACGTGTTAATTGTATAATTCTAACAAATCTGTAAATACTAATAAAAAGTATTTATGGAGGGTTTGTTATGAATAAAATAATAACAGTTTTAATATGTGTAATTGTGATTTTAGGAGCAATGATAACTGCAGTTGTAATATCAAGACCAAAGGATAATCAAGAACAGCTAAATGTTGAAACACAAGTTGCTGAAGAAAATATCTTAGACGAATGTACGGACGAATATGAAGAGATGCAACAAAATGAACTAGTAGAAACAAATGCAGAAGAAGTAAAAATATCTCCAAATTGTTCTTTTACTGTTAGAACATATTACAAAGGATGTGGACATATAACAAGTCAATATAATAATATACCAGAGGAATTAGTAAATAAAACTGAAACTGAATTGAAAGAGATGTATCCAGAGTATATGGTAGAAACTTTTAAAAGTAATGAAGTCGTTGTATATGTTGAAAAAGAAGGAGAATGTGGAGAACATTATCTAGTTAAAGACCTAGATGGCAAAGTTGTTATTTATGAAAGATTGAGTGACGGAACTGAAAGGTTATTAGAAGAGACAAGTATTACAACTGATTATTTACCAGAAACAGATAAAATTCAAATGGAAAAGGGAATTGAAGTAAATCGGTAAACAAGAGTTGAATCAATTAATTGAAGATTATGAGTAAAAGTTGAAAAAAGTTATGTAATGTGATATAATTAAAGTAGCTTTATGCTGTACCCAATGGGGATTAATAAATTCTCGGAGGGTATGCCTCCGAGTAGTACAAGGAGGTAAAAAATATGAAACGGAAAAATGTATTAAATTTTGTAATTGGTTTGATGTTTGGGAGTGGAATTTCAGGAGGTATAATAAATGGGATTATTTACAGTAATATTTTACTGTATGTGTTTGGTTTTATATGTTTAATCGTATTTTTATTATACCTGTTGTGGCTGAATGAAAAAGAAGCTTAACGTTTCATAAAAATGAGAGACGATTTCCTGATTTAGGACATCGTCTCTTGTTTTGGAATAATTAATTATTTATTTTTCTTTTCTTTCTTATCAACAGTAACTTCTTTTTGTAAATCCTGTTTATCAATAAACCCTTTTTGATAAACATCTCTAATATACATTATTAGAGAAAGAAGAGTAGAGATTAAAGCAAAAGTATATAAAGCGAAATCTAAATCTTGCCAAAATCCTCCTAAATTAAATTGCTTAGCAATCAAAGAAGAAACAATAGCAATATAGAACAATACAGTTGCTAATTTTCCATACCATTTACTATAAACAACAACATCTTTTCCATAAAGGAAAGAAGCCCCACAAATCATAATAAACTCTTTTAATAAAACAATAACTAAAATCCAAATAGGAATAATATCAGTTATTGCAAGTGAAGCAAGAGTTGTAATTTGTGTCAATTTATCAGCTAATGGATCCATCAATTTTCCAAAATTAGAAATAAGATTATATTTTCTTGCGATAAATCCATCAGCAATATCTGTTAAACCTGATATTGTAAAAAATACAAAAGCTAAAATATAATTGCCTGAAAAAATATAAAATACAATAAAAGGTATTAATAAAAATCTAATAATAGTTAATATATTTGGTACATTCTTAAACATTTTCTACTCCTTATTTTACTTCGAATTTTAGCTTATCATTTGCAAAATCAACATTTACTGTTTGACCATCTAATAATTCACCTTTTAAAATCATTTCAGATAATTCATCTTCCAAATATCTTTGAATAGCACGTCTTAAAGGTCTTGCACCAAATTTAATATCAGTTCCTTTTTCTAATAAATAGTTTTTAGCTTTGTCAGAAACTTCGATTTTAATATCTTTTTCTTTTAAAGCATTAAAAGTATTTTGTAACATTAAATCAACAATTTGTAATAATTGTTCTTTAGTCAATGGGTCAAATGCCACAATTTCATCAACTCTATTTAAAAATTCAGGTCTAAAGATATCTTTTAAGCTATCTAATACTTTATTTTTATTTGCTGTTTGACCACCAAATCCGATTGAATTGTTATTTAGGTTAGAACCAGCATTTGATGTCATTATAACAATTGTATTTGAAAAACTAACAGAATTTCCTTGACTATCAGTTAATTTTCCATCATCTAATACTTGTAATAAAATATTAAATACATCAGGATGTGCTTTTTCAATTTCATCTAAAAGAATGATTGAATAAGGTTTTCTTTTTACTTTATCAGTTAATTGACCAGCATCATCATAACCAACATATCCTGGAGGTGCACCTATTAATTTAGATGTAGAATGACTTTCCATATATTCAGACATATCTATTCTAATAATAGAATCTTCACTTCCAAACATTTCGTAAGCTAAACTTTTGGCAAGTTCTGTTTTACCAACACCAGTTGGACCAACGAAAATAAATGATGGTGGTCTTTTTGTTGTTTGAAGTCCTGCACGATTTCTTCTAATTGCTCTTGCAACACTACTAACAGCTTCATCTTGACCGATAATTCTTTTATGTAGGTTAGTTTCTAAGTTTAATAATTTTTGTGTTTCAGCTTCTGTTATTTTCTTAACTGGGATTTTTGTCCAGCTTTCAATAACATTTGCTATATCTTGAATAGTTAGTTGTTTCAATTTCATTTTGCTATTTAATTTATCGATTTGTTCAATTAATTGACATTCACGTGTTTTTAAGTCAGCAGCTCTTTGATAATCTTCTGTTGAATCTGCTGCAACAACTTCTTCTTTTTCTGCTTGTACTTGAGATAATTCTTGTTTTAGCATTTCTAATTTGTATAGCTCTTTGTTTTCTAAGTTAATTCTAGAACATGCTTCATCTAAAATATCAATTGCTTTGTCTGGTAAAAATCTATCATGAATATATTTTTCAGACATTATAACAGCTTGACGAATAACATCAGAAGATATTTTTACTTTATGATATTCTTCATAATATTTTTTGATTCCTTCAAGAATTCCAATAGAATCATCAATTGTTGGTTCTTCAACTAAAACTTGTTGAAATCTTCTTTCTAAAGCAGAATCTTTTTCAATATATTTTCTATATTCTTTTAAAGTTGTAGTACCAATTAATTGGATTTCTCCATTAGATAAAGCAGGTTTTAAAATATTTGCAGCATTCATAGAATGTTCTCCATCACCTGCACCAATGATATTATGGATTTCATCAATAACTAAGATAATATTTCCATATTCTTTACATTCATCAATAATTCCTTTCATACGAGATTCAAATTGACCTCTAAATTGAGTTCCTGCAATTACGGCAGTCATGTCTAAAAGATAGACTTCCTTATTTAAAAGTTTTGCTGGAACGTTTTGATTTGCTATTTTAATTGCTAAACCTTGGGCAATAGCAGTTTTACCAACACCTGGTTCACCAATTAAGCATGGATTATTTTTTGAACGTCTATTTAAAATTTGAACAATTCTTTGAATTTCTTTATCACGACCTACAACTATATCTAATTCATTATTTTTAGCTTTGTTAGTTAGGTTAGTACCAAAAGTATCCAAAAATTTCTTTTTCTTATTTTGTTTTGTATTTTTCTTTTTTTCTACTTTAACCTTTTTTCTACCATTACTTGGTTCTTCTTGTTCATCTTTTCTATTGTTTTGTCCGATAATATTTGAAAAGATTGAACCTAGTGGGATTGCTGCACCTGAAATTTTAGGTGAATCTTCATCTTGATTATTATTTGGGTCTTGTGTATTAAAAGTGATAGCACCTTCAATA
Source organism: uncultured Clostridium sp. (assembly GCA_946487895.1). GTDB lineage: Bacteria > Bacillota > Clostridia > TANB77 > CAG-508 > CAG-269. Next base: position 45,698 of record CAMLUO010000005.1, on the reverse strand, counting down.
TTTTCAATATCTTCTAAATTAATATTTTCAGCTAAATCCTTAAAAATACTTTCAAATTGTTCTGTCATATCACTTAAATTAATTTTATCATTTGATAATATGGCATTTTGCTTTGCTAGTACTTCATTTGGATTAATACCTTTTTTCTTTGCACAGTCATAGCAATATCCTTCCATTGATTCTTTGCCATTTTCTATTTTTTTATAAAAAAGTATTGCTGGGTTTTTATTACATTCTGAACATAACATACTTTTAATTCCTCATTTCTATCTAAATTTAATCTATAATATCATATCTCAAAAACTGGAAAAAGTCAATAAAAATTGCTTTTTTCTTTGGCAATTTTAATGAAAATTTAATAATTAATTAGTTGATTTTAGCTTTTCAAAAAATTGTAATTTTCATTTACAAAAATTATTATAGATGGTATAATAAAAATGGGGAAAAGAAAGGATAAAAAAATGAAAATAAATTTACCAGAGAGAAATAAAATAAAGAAAAAACAATTAATAATATATATATCAATTATGGTAGTATGTATAATTTGTGTCATAGTTGCTTTTTATGTTCAATTTTATGCTAGAATTGATCTAGGTAGATTGGTTGGTATGGCTAGAGAACAAGAATTTGGACAGAAAACAGAAGAACAAACTGATGCTTTGGAAACAGAGTTTGACCAGATTTTTACAAATAGCTTAACTAATTTAGAAGGTCAAGGAGAAAATAAGAAGGCAGATGATAGCAAAGAACTTGTTTATGTTGATATGGAACGAAAAGAAACGAAGTTAAATAGCTATGATATAGAAGTACATATTCCAAAAATTAATATTGATAACCCTATAATTGATGAATATAATCAAGATATACAATCATTTATTGATAAAACAAATGAAGTGCTAGAAAGTGAAAATCAAAATATAATTTATACTGTAGATTATGTAGCAAATATACAAGAGGATATATTATCTTTGATGATTAGGTCAAATTTAAAAGAAGGTTCAAATGCTCAAAGAGTAATTATCGAAACATATAATTATGATTTGAGAAATAATAAGGAAATCTCTTTAGAAGAAGTTTTAGCAATTGAATATGTAGATAAGAATGAAGTTCAAAATAGGATAGATACTAAAATTGCAGAAGAACAAAGACAGGTAGAAGATTTAAAAGAATTAGGATACAATATCTATAATAGAGATACTTCTAGTGAACAATATAAAGTTGAAAATTCAAATTATTTCTATTTGACTGATAATGTTTTATATATTATTTATCCTTATGGAAATGAAAATTATACAAGTGAAATGGATTTAGTTATAATATAATAAAATGTATTGATGGAATTGTAATTAAAAATAACTAAAAAAGAAAACAGTACATTTTTTGTACTGCTTTCTTTTTTGAAAATAAAAGGGGATGTTTTTAAATTCAAATCAGTATTACTTTACTGACTATGGTTGTATTTTAACAGTGAAATTTGTCCATTGTGTGAACTGAAAGTGAAAAGAAGGAAAAAACAAAATTAATTTTTTATTAACTTGTAAGTGTATAATTTATTGATAAAAGTATTTATAAAATAAAAATAGGGGATGATAACTTGAAGGAAGAATATAATTTTAGAATAAATAGATTGAAAGGCTACTGGCCATCGGGTGAATATAGTGCTAATATAAAAATTATTTTTACTCAACAAAATTTAGAAGTCAGATGTGAAGAGTATAAAGAAAAAGTTATAAATCCAATGAAAAATCCAACAGGAACTTATAAAATTAGTGATATATTAAAAGCAAAGTATGGAAATATTTTTTTAATCTTTGTGCCTCAAGTAATTTTGCTTGCTATTATTATATTACTTGCAATGTCAACATTATTTGATATGAAATATAAATTTATGTATGAACCAATTGCAATAAGTATAATTTTAATAGCAGTTTACATAATATGTACTAGATTAAAGGCTATAAAGATAAATTTAAAAAATGGAGAAAAAATATACATTCCGATAAAAAGTTTACGTTTTGAAAGTATTGAGCAAAAAGAAAATACTCAAAGAATTATAGATGAAATAAACGATTTGATAAAAGGCAAAAAAGTATTTTAGAAAGTAAAATCTAAAATACTTTTTCAAGATAAATAGTTAATTTATTATGAATTTGAATCAAATACTTAAGTTAAGGTTGTTCACCTAAAGTAATAGTTAGTTCTCTTTCTTCACCATTACGATTTACTTTTACAGTCATCTCATCACCAATTTGATGAGAATTTTTAATTTCATTTAGTTCATCCATTGTTTTTATATCTTTACCATCAGCTTGAATAATTACATCACCAATTCTAAGTCCTGCTTTTTCTGCTGCTGAGAAATCATCAATAGCTTTAACATAAACACCAACAACTAAATTGTTTGCTTTTGCAGTTTCTTCATCTAAATCCATACCAGTAATTCCGATATATGGTCTTCTAACTTTACTGTATTGAATTAATTGTGATGTGATATCTTCTGTTGAATTAATAGGAATAGCAAATCCCATACCTTCAATTCCATCACCTTCAAGTTTTAAAGTATTTATTCCGATTACTTGACCTTGACTGTTTACTAAAGCACCACCACTGTTACCAGCATTTATAGCTGCATCTGTTTGAATTAAAGTATAGGTTTTTCCATCTGAATCAGTAACTTCACGGTTTACAGCACTAATTACACCGCAAGTAATAGTACTTTCTAGTCCTAAGGGATTTCCAACAGCCATTGCAAATTCTCCAACTTTTATATTATCAGAATCTGCAAATTCAGCTTTTGTTAATCCAGTTTTGTCAATTTTAATTACAGCTAAATCGGTTTGCTCATCTGTTCCAATAATTTCTGCTTCATATTCTGTTTCATCTCCAAATAATGTAACAGTAACTTTAGTTGCTTCTGAAACTTCATAATATGAACTATCTGAAGATGTTGAAACAATGTGGTTATTAGTTAAAATATATCCATCTTCGCTAATTATAATACCTGATCCACTAGCTTGTGCAGTTGTTGCTTGAGTTTGCCTTCCAAACATAGAAATTAATGAATTAACATTATATTCTACTTTGATACCAACAATTGAAGGCAATATTTTGTTAGCTGCATATACTGAAGTATCAGAATAGTTTGATAATGAAGTTTGACTTACGTATCCACTATTTTCTGAACTAGATGAACTACTATTGCTTCCACTTAGACTAGAGCTAGTTCCTAAAATTTGTGAACGTATTGATGGGACACCAAAACATGTACCAACAACAACAGCACATCCTACTACTCCGCTAAAGAAAGGTAGTAGTACACTTTTTCCAAATCCAACTTTTACTTTATCTTTTTTGCTATTTTGATAAACAGTTTTGTATGTATTTGGATTTTGAACTGTTGTGAAATTTTTGTTTTTTTCTTGTTTGTTTTGTACATTTTCATTTGCTTTGTTTTCTTCCATAAAAAAGACCTCCTAAATTTTTGTGAATTAATATATATTGTATATATTATCCTATTTTTTTTATTATAATACAATATGATTGTGAAATTTTTGTGAAAAAAACGGATTTTTTAAAGACAGATTTTTTAGTGAGATTGATTTGAAAATATTGAAAAAAATTAAAAAAATATATATAATGGAAAAAACAAATGTAAAGGATGATAAATATGAAAATAAAAGAAAATAAAGGTGTAACATTAGTAGCTTTGATAATAACTATAGTTGTCTTATTAATTATAGCAAGTATAGGAGTATATAGTGGTAAAGAAACAATACAAAAAGCAAATTTAGAAGCACTTAGAACAAATATGTTACTAATCGAAGCAAAAGCAAAAGGAGTTGTTGAAAAAGCAAATTTTCAATTAGGACCAGATTTACAAAAAATGTCTGAAATAAGTACAATCAGGTCAGAAGTATATGTTACAGAAAATAAATTACAAAAATTATCTGATTCAGGGATAACAGTGCCATCTGGGATACCAACAGGAGAAAATGTTTATGTACTTACACAAGAAACAGCATCTTTATGGGCACTTGATGGTGTTTATGATGAGTTAGCTGAAAATGAATATTATGTGATTTCTTTTGATGAAGAAAATGCGACTGTTGAAATATATAATACACTTGGATATCAAGGACATTACTCATTAACAGAAATTGATGAATTAGATTAGAAAGAACGGAAGTCGAAAAATATGAAAGAAAAAGAATTAGAAAGATTAATAAAATTAAAAGAAATAGAAAAGGAACTATATCAAAAAGGATTTAAAAATATATGTGGAATAGATGAAGCAGGAAGAGGACCTCTAGCAGGTCCTGTTGTTATTGCAGGGGTTATAATGCCACAAGATTCAATGATAGAAGGAGTAAATGATTCAAAGAAAGTATCAGAAAAGAAAAGAGAAAAGCTATATGATATTATTTTAGAAGAAGCAATAAGTTATTCAGTTGCAATAGTAGGACAAGATGTAATTGATGAAATAAATATTTTAAATGCTACAAAACAAGGAGTAACTGAAGTTGTGGATGGCTTAGATGTAAAGCCAGATTTGATTTTAGTAGATGCGCTAGAACATATAAATACAAAAGGAATACCATATGAACCAATAATAAAAGGTGATGCAAAATGCTATAATATTGCTGCTGCATCAATTATTGCGAAAGTTACAAGGGATAGAATAATGAGAGAGTGGGATGAAATATATCCTCAATATGGATTTATTAATCACAAAGGATATGGAACTGCAAAACATATTGCTGCAATCAAGGAATATGGCTTATGTCCAATACATAGGAAGACATTTACAAAGAAGTTTGTTTAGTTCGGTTGAAAAATAATTACAATTTTGGCTGTGTCAAACTTCATTTGAAATTTAATCAACGTACAAAAGTACGCCTCATAAATTTCAAATTTGTTTTCCTTGCCAAAATTTAATTCTTTTCCAACTAATAAAGTATTATTAAGGAAAGGTTATATAAGTAATGAATATTTTAGAGATTATTGAGAAAAAGAGAGATAGTAAGGAATTATCAAAAGAAGAAATAAATTATTTTATAACAGAATATACAAAAGGAAATATTGCAGATTATCAAATAGCAGCATTGATAATGGCAATATATTTAAACGGAATGACAAAGCAAGAGACAACAGATTTAACTTTAGCTATGGCACATTCGGGAGAGATATTAGACTTATCAAAATTGGGAAAAATAATAGTAGATAAACATTCAACAGGAGGTGTAGGCGACAAGGTTTCACTAATTTTGTTACCATTGGTTGCATCTTTAGGAGTAGCTGTTGCAAAAATGTCTGGAAGAGGATTAGGATTTACTGGAGGAACAGTTGATAAATTAGAGTCAATTCCTGGTTATAAAACAGATATAGATATGAACACTTTTGTACAAAATGTGGAAAATATAGGGATAAGTATGATATCACAAACTTTAAATTTAGCGCCAGCTGATAAGAAAATTTATGCTTTACGTGATAGCATTTCCTGTGTTGAGAGTATTCCATTAATAGCTTCGAGCATTATGAGTAAAAAGATTGCAAGTGGAGCACAAAAAATAGTTTTAGATGTTACTTGCCGGAAAAGGTGCTTTTATGAAGGATATAGAGAGTGCTGAAGAACTTGCAAAAGAAATGATAGAAATTGGAAAACTTGCAAATAGAGAAACTGTTTGTGTCTTAACTAATATGGAAGAACCTTTAGGTCATGCTGTAGGAAATAGCCTAGAAGTAATAGAAGCAATTAAATTTTTAAAGGGTGATATGCCAGAAGATTTAAAGCAAGTTGTTTTAGAACTTGGTGCATATATGATGAAATTAGCAGGTGAGGGAAATAATATAGAAGAAAACAAAGAAAGATTATTAGAGAATATCTTAAATCAAAAGGCATATAACAAGTTTTTAGAACTTGTTAAAAATCAGGGAGGAGATATTTCATACATTGAAAATACAGATAAATTTCCAAAGGCAAAATATATTGAGCCAATTATTGCTAAAACAAGTGGATATATATGTGAAATAGATGCTAAGGAAATTGGAAAATTGGCTTGTTATTTAGGTGCTGGAAGAATAAAAAAAGAAGATAAAATTGATTCAAGTGTTGGAATTATCTTAAATAAAAAAGTTTCTGAAAGTGTTACAGAAAATGAAATTTTAGGATATGTACATGGAAATGATATTGAGAAAACAGAAAATGTTATAGATAAAATTAATGAAGTTATAAAAATAGAAGAACAAAAAACAAATGTATTACCAACTATTATAGAGGTGTTAGGTAATTAAGTTATGATTATATAAAATAGTAAAGCAAAAAAATGTTGTGAAATTCCAATAGAAACCATTTGAAAAAGTTGTTTTGTGTGCTATAATAAATAAGGAAAAAGAAAATAAAAGTTACTTTAGTAACTAAAAAAGGTTAGTTTAAAACAGAATTTGACTAAAGAAAGGAATGAAATTAAAATGAAGAAAAATGATGTTAAAAATAAAAAAGTAAAAAATAAAGAACAAAGACATTATGATAAAGGACAAATTTTTGTTAAAGTAATGGCTGCATTTTTAGCAGTATTAATGGTAGGTGGAACTGGTATTACTCTTATTTATGCTTTAATGGGATAACTAATGATTGAAAAATAATTACAATTTTGTCTGCGTCAAATTTTATTTAAAACGCGGTTACATATAAATAAAATATAAGTAGAAATAACAGATGAAATAAAAATAAGAAATGGGAGAAATAGATGATAATTAATTTAGGAATGAATTGGGAAAAATTTTATACAGAAAATATTTTAGCATATATAAAATCATTACAAGAAAATCCATTTGAATTAGTCACTTTAATAGTAGACATAGCAATTGTGATTTTTTTGTTATATTGTTTCTTGAAAATGGTAAGAGGTTCTAGAGCATGGCAATTAATAAAAGGAATAGTACTATTTGTTATTGCAACTTGGGTAAGTGGATTATTAAATTTGAAGATATTAAATTGGATATTAACAGGAATTATGAATTTAGGAGTAATTGCAATTATTGTGATATTCCAGCCAGAGCTAAGAAGAGCATTGGAGCAATTAGGAACTAATAAATTCACTAAATTTTTTGGTATTGATAAAGATTTAGCAACTAGGACGAAAGAAGATATATATAAAATAGTAATTGCAGCAATGGAACTTTCAAAAGCAAAGACAGGAGCATTAATTGTAATTGAAAGAGATATTAAAATACAAGATATAATTTCAACAGGAATACCAATGGATGCAGAGGTTTCACCACAATTATTAGTAAATATTTTTGAACCAAAAACACCTTTACATGATGGTGCGGTAGTTATTTCTAATAATAAAATTGCGGCAGCAGCTTGTGTATTGCCATTAGCAGATGACAATGATATAGCAAAAGAATTAGGAACAAGACACAGAGCAGCAATAGGTATATCAAAAGAATCTGATAGTATTGTCGTAGTTGTATCAGAAGAGACTGGTAAGGTTTCAGTTGCAAAAGATGGTACTTTAATTGCTGATGTTAGAGAAGATGTTTTGAAAAAGATTTTAATTAGTAATATTGTTACTAAGAGATTTGCAACAGAGAAAAAAGAAAGAGCTAGTCAATTGAAGAAAATTAGAGAAAAAATTAGAAATAATAAAAAATCAGAAGAAAAAAATAGTCAAGAAGAAAATAAAGAATAAAATAAATGGCAAGGATATATTTTTAGTTAATCCTTGCTTATTAATATTATAAAAAGGATGAGAAAAATGAGAAATATAAAATTAGTTATAGAATATGATGGAAAAGATTTTAATGGATGGCAAAAGCAACCAACTAAGTTAAATATTCAAGGAGAAATAGAAAAAGCAATAGAAAGAATAACAGGAGAGCAAGTAGATTTGATGGCATCAGGAAGAACAGATGCCGGAGTACACGCTTTTGGACAAGTTGCAAATTTTAAAACAAATTCCAATATTTCAATTGAAAAGTTTGCAATAGCTTTAAATAGTAATCTGAAAAAATCAATACGTATTAAATCTGCAGAAGAAGTAGATGAAAGATTTCACAGTCGATTGAATTGTAAAAGGAAAACTTATAGATATGTTATAGATAATTCAAAATATGGAAGTGCAATATATAGAAATTTAGAAACACATATACCAACTAAATTAAACGTGGAAAAAATGAAAGAAGCTGTTAAATATTTTGAGGGAGAACATGATTTCAAGGCTTTTAAGGCAAGTGGTACAAGTAGTAAAAGTAGTGTTAGAACAATTTTTAAAGCAGAAGTTTTTCAAAAGCCAGATGAAAGAATATGGATTGAATTAACAGGAAATGGCTTTTTATATAATATGGTAAGAATTATTGCAGGAACTTTAGTAGAAGTAGGTTTTGGAAATATAGAGCCAGAACAAATAAAAGATATAATAGATTCTAAAAAAAGAGAAAATGCAGGAAAAACTTTACCACCACAAGGGTTGTATCTTGTTAAAGTAGAATATGATTAACAAAAAGATAGGGAGTGGCATAAAATATAGTAAAATATATGAGGTGATTTTGCTTATGAATATTTTATTAATATTTTTTGCTCTCCCTATTGCAACGATTATAATTTCAATAGCACTTCAAAAAATATTGAAATGTCCCATTTTGGTTGCAGCAATTATATTTGCTATATTTTTAGTAGTTACATTTATTGTGGGGAATCTAAACTTTTTAGTTGCAGCTATAATTTATGCAATAATCAGTTTTATTACAGCAGTATTAACACATATTATATGTAGAATTTTGAATACTTATAGAGACAGAGACAACAATTGTTGGAGAGATAGAGATAATTGTAACTGCAATCGCAATAATACACGAAATGACTTATTGACAATTAGTAGTAGTTGCCAAAATAATAGAAATGGAGATTTGTTAACTATTAGTAGTAATGGATGTAATGGGAACACGAATGATTTATTAACTATAAGTAGTAATAATAATAGAAATAATAATTGTTGTAATAATTGTAATAATAACTGTAATAATTCATGTGACTGCAATTGTTGTTCAGATGATTCAAATAATACAGTGAATTTTGCAAATGGTGTATCTGCAAGAATAAATGTAATTCCAAATGGAAATAATAATGGTGAAACAGGTTGTATTTCAGGTTGTTATAGGAGAAGAAGATAAAATAAAAAATCCCCAGTTGAATAAGACTCTGGGGATTTTTTGTATAAGTCAATGTTAAAAAATGTAATATTATAATTAGATAAGAGAAAATTAGTTATTGAAAAAAAATGAAATTTGTGCTATCATTTATAGGTAATTTAGAAAAGAAAGGATATAAGAAATGTTAGAAATTATAGAAGACACATTAATAGATAGCATAAAATTACTTCCATTCTTATTCATAACATATCTAATAATGGAATACATAGAACATAAAACAAAGGATAAAACAAAGGAAGCAATAAAAAAATCTGGAAAGTTTGGACCGTTAATAGGAGGAGTATTAGGAATAGTTCCGCAATGTGGCTTTTCAGTATCAGCAACAAACCTTTATGCAGCAAGAGTAATTACATTAGGTACATTAATTGCAGTATATTTATCAACATCTGATGAAATGTTACCAATCTTTATATCAGAAGCAGTAACAGTTACAACAATATTAAAAATTTTAGGTGTAAAACTATTAATAGGTGTAGTTGCAGGATTTATAATAGATTTTGTAATACGTTTAGTTAATAAAGGAAAACAAGAAGAAGAAAAAATAATAGATTTATGTGAAAAAGACCATTGTCATTGTGAAAATGGTATTGTTAAATCAGCATTAAAACATACTATTAATATATTTATATTTATATTATTATTCACATTTATCTTGAATATAATAATTTATTTAATTGGAGAAGAAACTATAGCAGGATTTTTAACAAATCAGCCAATACTTGGACCAGTTATAGCTGGAATAATAGGATTGATTCCAAATTGTGCTTCCTCTGTTCTTTTAACACAAATGTATTTGGAAAATGTTATATCAGCTGCTACAATGATTTCAGGTTTATTAGTTGGTGCAGGTGTTGGACTTGCAGTATTATTTAAAACCAATAAAGGAATAAAACAGAATTTGAAAATAACAGCTTTGCTTTATGTGATAGGTGTGGTGTCTGGTATCTTAATAGAATTGATTGGAATTCAGTTTTAAATATGAAAATTTAGAAGAATGTAAATAATAAAGCTATTTTTAATATTGCTTTTTTAAGAAATATATTTTGTATTTGCTATGCAAAATGTAAATCTGGTAAAAGTTGACAAAAAAATAGTTTTTTGTTATATTATAGGAAAAGGAGGTATATTATGAATACTAGGATTGAAGAATTTATAAATTTCGAAAGTGCAAATGATAAATTAATCTATAATGATTCGTATTACCATGATGATTATCATGATGATTATGCAGATACATATAGAGATGAATATTCAGATGTTAGATATGATGATGCTCCTGGAGGGTTAGATTACTAATGAAAAGTGCAAAATATTTTAATATTTTGCACTTAATTGTTTATAAAAAACATACTAAAATAAAAATGAAAATATTTGTGAAAGGAGTTTTATATAATGTTATAAGAACATTATACAAGTAAAAGATGAAAAATCCAACAATTATATTAAGAATGACAAATGCATGCAATTTGAATTGTACATATTGTTATGATAAAAAAAATCGCATGAATATAAATGAAGAAAATGAATTTATAGATAAGAATTTGGATAAATTAGTAACTTATATACATAAAATTCAATCTAATCCAAATGAAAAAAGCAATATTATTTTTCATGGAGGAGAACCATTATTAATAAAGGTAGATATATATGAAAAGCTTATAAAAAATTTAAGAAGAAATAATCCAAATGTAAAATTTAGTGTACAAACAAATGCAACTTTATTAAACGAAGAATTTATAAATTTATTTAAGAAATATAAAGTGAATATAGGAATAAGTTTAGATGGGTATAATGAAGAACAAAATAAATGTAGAATTTATAAAGATGGAAAAAATTCTTTTGATATAGTGATGAAAAAAATAACTTTATTGAAAGATATGAAAGCAAAATTTGGAATAATAATGACTTTATCAAAAGGAGTACTTGGGCATGAAAAAGAATTATATGATTTTATAGCTGAAAACGAAATAGGATGTAATATGAGACCTGCTTTCTTAAGTGATAGTACTGATAATGAATATGTTATGAGTAATAGTGAATTTATGAAATTTTTTATTAATATTTTTGAAATATGGTATGCGGATGATAAAAGAGTAAAACTTACACAGATTAGAGAAATATATGAAGAATTTGCAAAAGCGTTGAATCCTAAGTATGTAGTTAGAAGTTGTGTTGCTAGTGATAATTGTTTTGAAAATTTTGTTTCTTTAGATATAAATGGAGAATTATATTCATGTAACAGACTTTATAATAATAAAGATTTATATTATGGAAATATAAATGATATGACAGTAGAAGAGTTAAATAGAAAAATGAAGGAACTAACTAAAAAAAGAAAAGAAAATATTGAAAATAGTAAATGCAAAAAATGTTCAATATATAAATATTGCTACGGAGGGTGTCCAGCAAGTGCATTTGCTAAAAATAATGATATTTTTAGTGCTGATGATTATTATTGTGAAGCAAAAGTAGGAATATATAAATATTTAAAAGCTAGATTAGAACAGACAGGAGCAATTAATGAGTATGAAACGAGAAAAAATATTAAAGTATGATTTTTACAATATAAAAAATCAAAGATTAGAAGAAATAATAAAAAGACTATCTATGAAAAATGATTTGAGATTATTAAAAAAAAATAATTATAAAGAAGTTTATGCAATTAGTAATAAATATATAATAAAAAAATCCAATATCAATGAAATAAAAGCAGAGAAATTTTTTTTGGATATATATAACGAAAAAATCTATGAGAAGATATTATGGTATGAAGAAAATAGTGAGTTTATTGTGTATAATTATATAGAAAACACATCATTAAAAATGAAGAAAGCAAATTTTAAAAAGATTTTATTTGAGATATGGAATATTATAAATTTATATAAAAAAATAAATATAGATGGCTTTGGAGAAATCTTTAATAGAGTTGATAGTTGGAGTGAATTTTTGAAAAGGGAAGTAGAATTAAAGAGAAAAGACATACCATTTGAAAAAGAAAAATATTTAAAAGTAAAAAAAGCTATTAATGTGATTAAATTATTCAAATTTGAAAAAAAATTAATACATGGGGATTTAGGAATATATAATATTTTATTTAAAGATGAAAGAATAGTTGGAGTTATAGATCCAAGAGTAATCATAGGTGATGCTTTGTATGATTTTATATTTTTCTATTTATCACATATAAATATTATAAAAAATATTGAAATAGAAGATATTATAAATATGTTAAAAAACCAAGAAAAAGAAAAAATTATAAATTTAATGTATTTATTGTTATATGATAGAATTGCTATAGAAACTAAAAATCATAGAGAATATGTGTTAGAGGAGTACTATAAATTATGGGAAAAATTAGAAATAATAGAGAAAAGGTAAATGAGAATTATAATAAAAAAATATCGTTTGGATTATCTTTAAATATAAAAATAGAAGACTATTATAAAATTATAAGTAAATATTCAAAATATTTAAGCAGTGTATATTTTTCGCTTCCTTTTGGAGAAGAATTTCATACTAGAAATAAAGTTAAGGAAGAATATAGTCAAGACAATGCAAAAGAAAAATTGTTAAATATTTTAAACTTATTTAAAGATAATGGAATAAAGTTAGAAGCAGTAATAAATCAATATCATATAGATATAAATAAGTTAAAGAAATCTTTGGTTGAGTTAGATAGGTTTGTTAATGTTGATAGTATTTGTTGTTTAGATGAGTACGTAGATGTAATAAATAGACATTATGAAGGAAAAATGTATCTTATATCTAGTTTTAATAATGGTTCATTTAAAAAAATTAATGATGATACATATGAAAAATATAATATGATAGTGTTAGGAAAAGAATATATGAGAGAGCCTGAGAAAATAAAAAAAATACAAAACAATGGATTAGATATTAAGTTATTAGTAAATAATGGTTGTGCTTTTAATTGTAAATCTTGTAGAGAAGGGTATAGAGAGTGTGTAAGAACATTTGAAAAAAATTTGGAGAATTTTACACCTGAGGAATTGTATGCAATTCAAAGTTTTTTTCCATGGGAACTAGAAGAATTATTTCATGAATTAAAAGATTCAAATATTGTAAAAGAAATTAAATTGTCATCTAGACCGAGTACATACGAATATATTGATAATTGTTTAGAGAGTTATATATATAATGTAAGTCCTCGTAAATATATAGATAAAAATATAAATAATTATCATTTATGGGGAAGGCAAGCAAATTTAATTCAATTTTTTCAGTATTTTGATTTAAAAAGAATAGAAAAAATGAAAAGGAATTTATGGGAAAGAAGAAAATGAATAAAACTATTGTTTATGAAGAATTTAAAATTTTATTGAGGACTAATGATGTGGAATTAGTTAATGGATTAATAAATGAATATAAATATCATCTGAAATTTATAGAGGATATACCAGAAGAAAAGATTATTACTATTAATGTCTTTAAAAGTCCAAAAATGTATATTAAATATTTTAAAGAAATAAAAAGAGGTAACAGGAAAAGTTCATTATATTGTGAGGTAAGAAGAGATAATATATTAGTAATGGATAAAGAAAAATTAGAAATATTTATAATATATGATGAATTCAATGATGAAAAGTTGCAATATGTTGGGGAAATAATATTTGGTATTTTTGGTAAGCAATTAGAGGATAACGGATATTTCTTTTTACATGCTGCATGTGTTTCAAAGAAAGGAAATGGAATATTAATACTTGAAAATAATCCAAGAAAAAGAATAATAATTCTATTGAAATTATTAATGGAAAAATTTGATTTTGTGTGTTGTACACATATAGGTATAAAAGCAAACAATGGGAGATTAAATGCGATTTCAATACCAACAAGATTAGGAATAAATATTGGAGAAATATATAGTGGTGTTTTTAGTGAAAAGAATATTGAAGTGATTGAAAATGTTGAAGAATTTAAGGATAATTTTTGTAATATAAATGAAGATATATTGCAAACTAAGTATTATGATAGAAAGTTTAATATAAAAATTGATGAAATAAAAACTAAATTGAACAATGATTTAGTTTATAAAACTGATATAAAATTGATTTTAGAGGTAAATAAAAAAAATATATCAAGTAAGTCTAGAATGATAGAAATGAAAAAAGAAGAATTATTAGAAACTTTTATGAAGAATAGAAGAAATGGGATATATGATTCAGTTAGCTATTTGAAAAATTTATTTAGTCAAAAAAATAAAAGAAATGATATAAATATAATTAGTAATTTTGCTAATATTGTTGGTTATAAATTTTATCAAAGTAATAAAGAAGATATAGAATATTTAATTAAAGTTGTAAGAAATTTTATTGAATAAATGGAAAATTTAAAAGCAACAGAATCACTTTACATAATAGGTGTTGTGTCTGGTATTAATAGGATTGATTGGAATTCAGTTTTAAAAAGTAATTTAATTAGACGAAAAAATACTATAACTTTATTGTTATAGTATTTTTTCTTATTTATCACTATTTGGATTTCCTTTTTTCAAATTAACAACAATTGCATCTTCATTATCAAATAAATATTTAGAATCAGTTGTATCTGTTTGAATAGGATTAAATTCATCTCTTTCATCAATGAAATCTAAATCTTTTAAATTAAATTTCTTTTTAGTTCTATCATTGTTATCTTCAGTTGCAGTTGTTACACTATCTGAATATCTACCAAAGTCATAAGTTTTAACTTTTTGTGGCTCTTTGTATTTAGATTCTAGGTATTGGAAATCACCAGGTCCAATCATTGGTTTTCCATTAGAACCTCTAATTTTATATGCACAACGTTTTTGTGGTAATGTTTGAAGTTTTCCAGGCTTGAAGTAAGCGACAAATTCCCATTTAACATTACTGTATTTTTTGTCATACTCTAATTTATCCATATCCATGCTATTAGTATATGTCCATTCTCTTTTTGTTCCAAATTCTTTACCCCACCATTCAATTTCATCATAATCAGCATTTCCTGTAAATATTTTACTGGCACAGTTAGCTAGAATTGTTGAACGGTAATTTTCTCTTGATGTAGGTCCTTCTAGTTGTGCTAAACTTTGTGTTGATATAGTAGTTGCAACACGATATTTTCTATACATAGTAAACATTGCTTCTGTAGCCTTACAAATGAAATCAGCAAATTCATCAATGTATAAGAAATGTGGAATTCTGTTGTTTTCATTTCCTGGACGTCTTAATACTGCATCTTGTAAAGATACTAGGTAGAATAGACCAAAAGCCTTGTGAGCTGCAGCACCTAAATCACCGCGTCTTGTACAAATAAATGTTACATCTCCATTTTTTAATTGTTTATCAAAATCTATATTTTGATGTCTATTACATAAAATATTTTTTACACCAGGAATTCTTAATAAATTATCTAATTGACTAACAACAGTATAGATATATTTTTCAGTACTGTTTCTTCCAGGTGCATCATGATAATAATTCTTTTTAAAATATGAAAGTTGTACTTCATATTTTTCTCTTAATTCGTCATCATGTGCCATTATTTCACACATTTTTTCTATTAAATCAAAATTGGTTAATAATTTAAGCAAATCGGCCATATTTGGAAGATTTCCTTCATTCATTCTTGGATACATTTCTTTTAATAAAATAGAAACATTTTCAATTGCTTGAATAGAAACATCTTCACGATATGCTTCTTCAACATCTTCATGATTAGTATTATACATAGCTTTCAAAACAGAAGATATTGTGATGGCAATTTTATTAGGATCATCATATACAAAAGGATTTAATCCAATAGAAGTGCTAGTACTTGGATCAACCATATCATATTCTATATGAAAGTTTTTACAAACATCAGTCATATGTTCAATAATTTCATAATCAGGAGCCATTACTGTTAGTCCTAAATCTCTATAAATTATATCATTACCTGAAGTGGCTAATATCATTTTTTTAACATAAGATTTATATATTGATTCTTTTCCTTGAACAGGAGTTATCATATTTAAACTAAAATGACTGTTTAAGTAATCATTGTCATATGGTTTGTTTAGATAAGCAATTTTTGTTTTTAGGGCAGTAAATCCCATTTCTTTTGATGCTTCTCTAAAGAAAAATTTTCTTTCAATATCTTTGGCAATTAAAGGTTCATAAACCAAAGATGTTTTTCCTGAACCAGAACCACCACATACGAATAATGACTGGAATCTTGAACTTTCAGGCATAACAATTTTTTTACCTGTTTCATTATCTGTACAAAGATATACTTCACAAGTATATGGTCCATGTCCTTCTTTTTTATCTGCTAAACTTATTCCAGCATAATCCCAAATTGAACGAGAGTTATCTTTGCTGTCAGCAACTCCAAAGTATAGTTTTTTGAATAATGGGAATATTGTTGCTAGTGGCAAATATAGTGATATACTTACAAATGCAGGTGTTACCAAATCAGAAAATTCAGTAATTAATTCTGTGTAATTTGGTACTGATAGTAACAATAACCATGCTCCCATATTTAGCCATTGTGTAAACATTGAAATTGCTATGATGTATAAGGCGATTGCATATAAGTAAAATAATGTTACTTTTTGTGGCTTTGTTTTTGAAAACTTAGATGATGGGGAAAATGCGAATGCAAGCATTGGACATGCTAATGCAAGTGTATATGCTACTGGTCCCCAATATGAGTATGAAACACCTGTAAATATCATTAATAACATTTCTACAATTCTATCTACTGCTAAGTATACGGTTATGAGTGTAAATATATATGTTGCAAATGTGTTTCTGTCTGTGTTTAATTTTTTTAATAATTTGTCTATATATTTCATCGGTTATTCCCTTTCTAAAAATTATATTCATACATATATATTATCCTATAAAATGGCGAAAAAAACAAGAGTTTTTGGAAAAATAAATCTATAAACTACATAATTTTTTTAAAAATGAATATAATAAAATGTAAAATATGAAAGAAATGGTGATTTTATGCAAAACGAATTTTATATAAAAGAAGGAAAGATTGTTGAAAAGAGTGAGATTGAAAAAGAGATAGAATTAATAAGAACAATTATAAAAACTAGGGAAGAGCTAAAAGCTGCAAATATTAATTTTGAATATGCAAAAGAAGATTTAGTGGATTATTATACTTATCAAATAAAAGCTAATCAAGCAAAATTGAGTTACCTGATAAAGGTTGCAAAATCTAAAGGAATTGAAGTAGATATGATAAATGATATTAAATTTTCATTGTTGGAAGAAGGAGAAGAAGCAGGGTAGTTAAAATAAAGTAATATTTGTCCAAAAAGCGAATAGAAATGTAATAAGAATTTCAAATAGAAGATGGGGGAAGGCAATATGGATGGAAATCTTATTACATATTTAGCTTGTATTTGCTTTTTATTTATTTTTGGAAGAATTTTTATTGTACCGTTAAAAAAGATTTTGAAGTTAGTTTTTAATTCTGTTTTAGGTGGATTAGCTATTTTTATAATTAATTTGGTTGGAGCTAATTTTGGTTTTCATATAGGTTTGAATATTTTTACAAGTATTGTGGTAGGACTGTTAGGTTTACCAGGTGCAGTGTGTTTGATTGTAGTTAAACTTTTGATAGGATAGGTTTGAAAAGAAATTACAATTTTGTCGTCGTCAAACATTACTTGAAATTTAATGCAAAAAGACCTACTAAGCTATAGCAGGTCAAAATTTTATATTTTTAGATTAGTAATTTTACTCAACTGTAACAGATTTTGCAAGATTTCTAGGTTTATCAACATCCAATCCTTTTTCCTTTGAAATATAATAAGAGAATAATTGCAAAGGAATAATAGAAAGGATAGGAGAAACAAAAGTATTTGTATGTGGGATACGAATAACCATATCAAATCTCTTATCATCTATATCTTGGTTAGTAACAATTAAAGTTTTAGCACCACGTGTTACAACTTCTTGAATATTACTAATAGTTTTTTCAACTAATTTAGGGTCTGTCATAATACCAATAACAGTAACATCATTTTCTATTAAAGCAATTGGTCCATGTTTTAATTCTCCAGCTGCATAACTTTCAGCATGAATATAAGAAATTTCTTTTAATTTTAATGCTCCTTCTTTTGCAACAGTTTCATCAATTCCACGACCTAAGAAGAACATATCTTTTTCTTGATAAACTTTTTTAGAAAAGTTTTTTACAACTTCAGATGTTTTCAAAGTTTCTTCTATTTTCTTAGGTAATTCTAAAACTTCTTTTTTCAAGTTTACAATATCTTCACTTTTAATTTCCAATAATTCAGCAAAATAAATTGAAAGTAATATAAGTAATACAACTTGAGAAGTATATGCTTTTGTAGAAGCAACTGCAATTTCAGGACCTGCATGTGTATATATAGAATAATCTGCTTCTCTAGTAATAGAACTTCCAATAACATTACTAATTGCAAGAGTTTTTGCACCTTTTTCTCTTGAAAGTTTTAAAGCTGCTATTGTATCTGCTGTTTCTCCTGATTGAGAAATAAAAATACATAAAGTTTTTTCATCAATAATTGGGTCACGATAACGAAATTCAGATGCAATATCTACTTCAGTTGGTATTTTGCACAATTTTTCTATCGCATTTTTACCAGCTAAACCTGCATGCATTGCAGTACCACATGCAACTATATATATTTTATTTATACTTTGTAAATATTCTTTTGTGAAAGTTAAATCTTCAAATTCGCATTTTCCATTTTCGGTTAATTTAGAACCGATAGTTTCACGAATAGCAGTTGGTTGTTCATAGATTTCTTTAAGCATATAATCATCGTAACCATCTTTCTCTGCGCTTGAAGCATTCCATTCTATTGTTTTTGTTTTCTTATCAATAGGGTTTAAGTCTATATCATAAAATTTAGCATCATTTCTTGATAATATAACAAATTCTAAATCATTTAATAAATAGAAATCTCTTGTAAAAGAAAGTATAGCTGGAATATCAGATGAAATATAATTTTCATTATCACCTTTTCCAATAACTAAAGGACTATCTTTTCTAACAACTATCATGTTATCAGGATAATCTTTGCAAACCACTTCAATTGCAAAACTTCCTTTTAAATCTTTACATGCATTTCTAACAGCTCTTAAAAATTTTAATTCATCATTTTTTTCATCTTTTGAATAATAATAGTGTATTAAATTAGGTATAACTTCTGTATCTGTTTGAGAATAAAAAGTATAACCATTATCAGCTAAAAATTCTCTTAATTCATGATAATTCTCAATAATTCCATTATGTACAACACTAAATGTTTTACTATTATCTATATGAGGATGAGAATTTTCTTTAGATGGTTTACCATGTGTTGCCCATCTAGTGTGAGCGATTCCAATAGTTCCTTCTAAATCATCAATTCCTTTTAAATTATATAAATTTTTTACTCTACCTTTATCTTTCATTACAGATATTCCATCTTTTTCAATTGTTGCAATACCTGCTGAGTCATAACCTCTATATTCTAATCTTAAAAGCCCATTAATTAATATAGGACTGGCTTTTTTAGTCCCAATATAACCTACAATTCCACACATAATTGTGCCCTCCTTAAAAATATTTTTGGAATTGAAAGTATGCAAATAAAACCTAAGTGTATTCATTTTTGTTAAAGCATTACTGCTATTTTTTGTGTGAATACTTTTGATTTTAGGAAACCACTAGAGCATCCGCCGAAAACTTCGATAACTCTAGACCTCGTCAACATTAAAACATATTTATTTTAATGCCCGGGCGCTTTATTTATTAACTATTATCCTCCTTTCAATGTGAAATTTAATATTGCATCTCTTTCAATTTACTTTATTATATTACAATAAAAAAACAAATGTGTCAATGTCTCATTGGGGACGTTTCTAAGTGAGACAAAATGTCCATTTTGGGACACATCTATAAAATAAAAGAGAATTATCCTAGAAATACAAAAATATCCCAAATAATTACTTATATTGGGATATTTTTATAAAAATCATTCTAATATTTTTTTGCATTTTTCCAAGATTTCATTTTCATCCAAATTATTTAATTTTCTATTTTCCATTAATATATTTCCATTAACAATAGTAGTAACCACATTATGGCCTTTGGCATTATACACAATATCTGCAAAAATATCATTAATAGGTTGCATTGTAACTTCATTGGTGTCGAGAATAATTAAATCTGCAAGTTTACCTTCTGTAATACTTCCAATCAAATTTTCTTTATTTAAAGCCTTTGCACCATTAATTGTAGCCATTTTTAAAACTTCATATGCAGGAACAAGCGTAGGATCTTCATTGAACCCTTTTTGTAGTAAACCTGTAAATTTCATTGTGTCAAACATATCTAAATTACAACCACTACCTTGACCATCAGTTCCTAAAGATATATTTATATTATTTTCTAACATTTTAGGTAGATTAGCTATGCCACATCCTAATTTTAAATTACTAATAGGGCAATGAGATACATTAATATTTTTTAGATTTTTTAATATATCAAAATCCTGATTACTTAATTTTACGCAATGAGCAAGTATAACATTTAAATCTGACAAATATTTTTCTATAACTTCACTTGGGGTATTTACGTTATATCTTTGTTTGATTTCATCTACTTCACCAGTATTTTCACAAAAATGAATATGAAAATTCAAATTATATTTTTTAGCAATTTCGATAGCTTTTACAAGACAATCTTTACTTGCTGTATATAAACCATGAACTCCAACATTTATTGTTACATTGTCTTTTGCATTTTTGTGCTTTTCTATGGTATTTATAAGCTCATCAACTCGACCGTCTAAATCATTATTTATATCCATTAATACTCTTGTAACTTCTCCACGCATACCTGATTTTGAAATTGCAGATATTACACTTTCAGGGAAAAAATAGTGGTCGTTTACAGTAGTAGTTCCAGTTTTAATCATTTCTATACATGAATAAAGAGATGAATAATATATATCTTGTTCAGTTAAATTATCTTCTATTGGCCAGATTTTTTTTGAAAGCCAATCTTGAAGTTTTAACCCGTCTACAGTTTCTCTAAAAATACTCATTCCAATATGTGCATGTGTATTAATAAATCCAGGTAATACATATTGATTTTCTGCATTTATTATTTTGCTTATATTTTTTTCACTAATGTCTTTTTCAATTTTCTTTATTTTGTTTTCTTCGATTAAGATGTCAATATTTTTTTCTAATTTTGGTCTGGAATTATCCATTGATATTAAATTGCAGTTTTTGATTAAGGTTTTCATTTTTGTTCACGTTCCCTTCTAATAGTACTTTACATATTTTATGTTTTTACTGAAAATTATTATATCATAATATTTAAAAAAGTGTTGTGATTTGTGATTAAAAATTATTAAAAATAAAATGGATTAAAATAATATTTTAATAGACATTGATAAAAAATACTTTTTATTATATAATATAGACGAAAATAGTAAAAGAAAAGGATGGTGAAGAAAATGAAGAAAATTGGTATAATTGTTGCAATAGATGAAGAAAGAGAAGAGATACTAGATATGATGAAAGATACAGAAGTAAAGCAAGTATATAATTTGCGATTTATACAAGGAACTATAGAAGGAAAAAAATGTGTACTAATTAAAAGTGGAATTGGAAAAGTAAATGCAGCAAGAGCAGCCCAAGCAATGCTTGACCATTTTAAAGTAGATTATATAATTAACTTAGGTGGAGCAGGTTCGTTAAATTCACTATTAGATATAGGAGATGTTGTTATTGCTAAAAAAGTAATACAACATGACTTTGATATTACAGCTTTTGGACATAGTAAAGGATATATTACAGGAGTGGGAGATTTTATAGAATCAAATCCAGAGTTAGTTCAAGAATTTAGTAATGTTTTGGAAGAAACTCCAGAAAAAAATTATAAGATAAAAATAGGAATTGTTGCTACTGGAGATATTTTCTGTACAGAATCTTGGATGAAAGATAAAATAAGAGCAAAATTTAATGCAGATGTTGAAGATATGGAATGTGCTGCAATAGCTCAAGTTTGTTATTTGAATGAAAAACCATTTATTGCTATAAAAAGTATATCAAATACACCAAAAGGTGATAATGCAATAAAATATAGCAATAATGTTAAATTAGCAGCAAAAAGATGTGCAAGTGTTTTAAAAGAATTTTTAGCTTAGATATTGTAAATATAAAGTGTTACTAAGTAGTGTATGCTATATTAGTAATGCTTTATTTTAATTTATATGGATGAGTGTTTTATAATTAAAGATAGATATTATTGAAAATCACTATATTTGTCAAAATAATAACTAAATAATAAGTATAATATTCAATAATTTTGTACATAATTTATACAGCTATAAATCAAAATTATAGGCAAGTATGATTGCCAGAATGGAGGAAATTAAATGAGTGAGAAAGTAAAAGTGGTCCAATATGGGACTGGGAAAATGAGTGTGTACACAATGAGATATGTTTATGAAAAAGGTGGAGAAATAGTTGGAGCAATAGATGTTAATCCAGATGTTATCGGAAAAGACATTGGTGAAATAATGGGAACAGAAAATAAAGGAGTTAAAGTAGTTGCTTTAGAAGAAGCGGAAAAAATGATGCAAGAAACAAAACCAGATATTGCAATAGTAACAACAATGAGTTTATTTAGTGATGTTGAAGATGCTTTAATGTTATGTGCAAAATTAGGAATAAATGCAATCACAACATGTGAAGAGGCTTTTTATCCAGCAAATTCAAATCCTGTTGCAACAAAGAAAATTGATGAAATGGCAAAACAGACAGGTTGTACAATAACAGGAAGTGGATATCAAGATATTTATTGGGGACAATTAGTATCAAGTATAGCAGGATCAACACAAACTATTAAGAAAATAAAAGGAAGTTCAAGCTATAATGTAGAAGATTATGGAATAGCATTAGCAAAAGCCCATGGAGCAGGTTTAACACTAGAAGAATTTGATAAGCAAGTTGCATCAGTTGATAGAATTTCTGACGAAGAAAGACAAGAAATAATTAATAAAGGAGAATATTTACCATCATATATGTGGAATGTAAATGGATGGCTATGTGAAAAATTAGGATTAACAGTAAAATCACAAACACAAAAAACAGTACCTCAAACATATAGTGAAGATATATATTCTGAAACATTAGGAATGACTGTAAAAGCAGGAGATGCAACAGGAATGAGTGCAGTTGTAACAACAGAGACTGAAGAGGGAATAACATTAGAAACACAATGTATAGGAAAAGTATATTCAAAAGATGACTTTGACAAAAATGAATGGACAATAGAAGGTGAGCCAACTACAACACTTGTAATTAATAGACCATCAACAGTAGAATTAACATGTGCAAGTGTAGTAAATAGAATACCAGATGTAATAGCAGCAAAGCCAGGTTATTTACCAACAGAGCAAATAGGAGAGTTGAATTTCAAAATGTCCATTTAGGGACGTTTCTGTTTGGACATTTTTGTCCTTTTGGGGACACATCTGATTAAATTAGTTTTATTTTTGAATTTTAATATGATTGTAATATCAAGCATTATATACAAATTTACATAATTTAGTGTATAATGCTTGATTTTTTTATTTTTATATGCTAAAATAGTAATGTATTTATATAATTGAAACAGAAAAGTTGTTAATAATAAAGAAATGAGGTGAAAACTTAAAGTATTGATTATGCTTTAGGTAATAAGTATGAGTAGTGCAGGAACAGCTAGAAAATTTAATAAATTCCAGTTACTTATAGAGATGTTTTGGAAAACAGATGTTGATAATGGAGAAATTCCGGATTTAGAAGAAATAGAAGATAAAAATGTACAAAATACCGTTGAAGATAAGAGAATTATCGAAATTTTAAATAAATCAACAAATGGAACTCTAAAAAAATTGGCTAAAGAACATGATATAGTGCCAATGGCTAAAACACCAAGAGTTAAATCTTCTAAGTTTAAAACGCAAAAAGCACAAGTAAAAGAATCTGATGAAAAAATGCAAAGTGATAAACAATTGTCAAATGATGATAAAGAGTTAGAAAGATAAGAAATTAGAACTGAAATAATATAAAAAAATGCAAGAAATTCAAATTTCTTGTATTTTTCTCTTGACAAATGGCAAAACTACTTATATAATAAGTATCGTCATTTGATTTTAATAATATATGGCGAAGTAGCTCAGTTGGCTAGAGCATTCGGTTCATACCCGAAGGGTCATGTGTTCGAATCACATCTTCGCTACCAAAATAAATATGTAGAGATACATGTTTATTTTTTTTGAAATATTTTTTTAGGCACGGTCAAAATCGGTTTATCAATTTTTTAAATCAGAATTTTGCATAAAAAATTTTTTATGAAATTATTACATTTTAAATTTTATAAAACAAAATCAATTTTTAATAAACTAAAATTAAAAATTGGGAATAATCATGCTAAAATTTTCTTAGCTTGTGAAGCGAGGTGAGAAAATGATAGATAAAATCTGTATGTTTCTAACCAATAAAATTAGAAAAGAAATGCCAGAAATAGACGATGAAAAGGCAGAAGTTATAAATTATGGACTACAAAATATAGTTGGAGAAATACCAAAGATATTCATAATGCTGGGTGTAGCAGCTATATTAGGAATATTTCCATTAGCACTATTTACATTTGTTGTTTTATTTCCATATAGAGGAGCCTCAGGGGGAGTACATTTAAAAACACATATAGGTTGTATTATATTTACTACATTATTTTATTGTGCAATTCCATATGTTTCGCAATATTTTGTTTTAGAAGGAATTATAAAATATATTGTAATTGGATGTGTGTGGATATTTGGAATGATAATGATAAAGCTATATGCTCCAGCCGATACAGAAGATGTTCCAATATTAGCCAAAAAAGATAGAAGAAAGAAACAAATAGTTTCATATATTACATTTTCACTTGGATTAATAGCAGCCGGCATAATACAAAATAATGTGATTTCAAATATATTGATATTAGCTAATTTTATTCAAACAATAACAATTACTAAATTTGTATATAGATTGACAAAAAGTAAATATGGATATGAAGTATATGGAGATACTTCAGCACAATCAATTTAGTAAATACAAAATATGTACCGGTGATATTTTGTGTTATATAATTTTACCAAAGAGGGGGAATTACAATGGTTAAATTTTTAGCAAAAGTAGCAGAAAAATATGCAAAAGCAACAAATACAGCATGCGTAGTAGCTTGGGTGTTCCATCAACCAAAAATGCCAGCTTCTATGATTAAAAAAGATTAGTAAAAAGGCATTGGTAAAAATAGGACGTAAAATTATTTTTACCAATGTATGTAACTTTTTAAAAGTTATATAGTTAGCAATCCAATGTAAAACAGCTTAGTAAAAGCTGTTTTTTAATATGTATTAATAAAAAATCCAACTAAAATGTTGGATTTTAATAATATATCTCTAATTGTTGAATGAAGAATTTTTCATTTTTGGTAGTAAACAAATTAGTATTTATATTTTTCTTAACTATTTTACGAACTTCCCATAATCCTAATCCACTATGTTCTTCTTTTCCAGAAACACCTTTTTCGAATATCTTTTCTGTATCTACATCTTTGTTTTTATATGTATTTTCGATTATAATTAATTGTCTAGAATTCTTAGAATCTTCTCTAAATGTTATATTGATTAATTTATCTTCACATTCTGAACTAGCTTCAATTGCATTATCAAGTAAAATACCTAATATTCTTGCAAATTCATATATTTTCATATTTAGTTTAGACAAGTCTAGTAAAAATGTAATATTAACTTTAATATCTTTTGAATCTGCTTCGTAATACTTTTTTGTTAGTAAATTATATATTCCATCATTATTAACCACTTCAGGATTTAGAATATATAGGTTATTAACTCTTTGACAATCATCTTCAAGTTGTAAGTAATACTGTTTCAAACCCTCCATATCATTGGTTCTAATAAATCCACCAATAGTTGTTACTATGTTATCAAAATCATGTTTGAAACCTCTTACATTGTCATGTAATATACGTAAGGTATTATTATATTCTTCTGCACTTTGCAGTTTTCTAGTAGTTAAAGTGAGTTTCATTATTCGAGTTAAACTGTATATGCTTATACTAAAATAAGCAAGTAGTGATATAAAACTCAGGAATGTGATTATATTAGGTAAAACATCTATGTAGTAAAATGTAATAATTGCTTGTGTAATTAATGTTAATATTCCTAGAAATATATTTATAAAAATTATTTTTTTATTTTTCTTATCAAGATCTTCTAAAAGATGCAAGGTAAAATTCTTATTTTTTATAATAAAAATTAAAAGGGATACTATTAAATACATAATAATTAAATAGCCTAATTTATACATTGGTATTAAATTTAATTGTGATGAATTTATATTAAAAATAGTAAGATATGGATTTAATGTTAATATACCAACAAGTGCAAATATTATTGAAGAGGATATTGTTAAAATACCTTTAATTTTAGATATTTTAAATAAATTTATCGATAATATAATCATAAAACCATAATTGAAAATCAAATTAAAAGGATTAGGTATTACATGAATTGTAAGCAAGCTAACAAATGACATCAAAAGTATATATATTAATTTTTGATTTCTAGAAGATTCTATATTTAATATATTAGAAAAAAGTGATAACATCAAATAATTTTCTATAATACCAGCAGGTATTAATAGAATATTAACTAACCCCTCATTAGGAGTACTAATTGCAATCCAAATATTATTCAAAACTTCCATAACTTTTTAAAACCTCCATAAACTCACTTTTATATTTAGGACCTATATCGCAAGTAGAACCATCCTTAAAAGTGATAGTACCAGAAACAGGCTCTATATCCTTAATCTGAT
This sequence comes from uncultured Clostridium sp., assembly GCA_946487895.1. GTDB lineage: Bacteria > Bacillota > Clostridia > TANB77 > CAG-508 > CAG-269. The sequence continues at coordinate 18,588 of CAMLUO010000005.1, read as the reverse complement.
TAATGTTAGCAATACAAGATTTGTGACACCTAATATATGTCTTAGGTAATCTGTCCTGAAACTTATTAAAAGAACTATAAGTATCATAATCACGAGAAGGAGTATGAAAAACCAACTTCATACCATCCCTTTTGACATATTGAATTTCAGACTCGTCAATCAAAGTATTTTTATTGTCAATTCTCAAATAGCGTTTATTTAAACCATTGACATCCTCAAATAAACGCACAATAGTATCTTCAAGTCTATCATAAGTAATAGGCTTTGCAATATAATCAAAAGTCTTATACTTATAAGCAACCATAGCATATTCTAAATGACCTGTTGTAAAAATTAAATAAGAATTCTTTTTAATTTTTCTAATTTCTTCAGCAAGTTCTAAACCAGTTTTACTAGATTTTAAATTAATATCTAATAAAAAGACATCAGCAGGATTACTTTTAATATAATCTAGGATATCATCAGAATTATCGGACTTAAAAGAAACTTTTGCTTCAAAATTATTTTTTGTAAAGATGTTTTCAAGCATTTTTTCTAGCTTGTCTAAAATGTTTAAATTATCGTCACAAATTACAAAGTGTAGCATAGTACATCTCCTTTTATCATATGAATTACGTACAAAAGAAAATAAGAATGACTAAAATGTCATATTCCCTTTATTTTCCAGACGCATTACCAATATAATCCAAAAAACGAAACTTGTCAATAGAAAAATACAAAAATATCCATAAATTTACAATAAAGTTCAAAATAGTTGAAAATTCTAACAAAAATAGTTTTGAAAAAGTGCTCGGAAATATAAAATTATATTAAAATATTTAAATGAAAAGTGGAAAATAGTTTTTGTAATATGAATTTAGGCATAGATAAATATAATAATTTGTGATAGAATATAAACAGAAAAAATGTACGAATAATAAAAAGTCTAATTTCAAAAAAATTATGAAGGAGCGATATAATGAAAGATTTAAGAATAGAAAAACTAGCAAACAACTTATTAACATATTCAGTAAATATTCAAAAAGGAGAAAATATCTTAATAGAAGTATTAGGAGAAGATGGAATACCACTTGCAAAAGAGTTAATAAAAAGGGCAGAAGAATTAGGAGCAAAACCATATTTTAACGTTGTAAATTATGAGCTACTTAGAGTTATGTTAGAAAATGCAACAGAAGAGCAAATCAAAATGTATGGAAAACATGATGCAGAAAGAATGAAAGATATGCAGGCTTATATTGGAATTAGAGCAACAGGAAATAATAGTGAATTAAATGGGATATCAAAAGAAGTAATGGAGTTATATAACAAATACTATACTCTACCTGTTCATTTTGAAGAAAGAGTAAAACATACGAAATGGTGTATATTAAGATATCCAAACAATTCAATGGCACAAATGAGTAAGATGAATATAGATGAATTTGAAGATTTTTATTATAAAGTATGTAATTTAGATTATTCAAAAATGTCAAAAGTAATGGATTCATTAAAGGAATTATTAAATAAAACTGATAAAGTTCATATTGTAGGAGAAGGAACAGATTTAACATTTAGTGTAAAAGGAATATCAGCGGAGAAATATACAGGAACATTTAATATTCCAGATGGTGAAGTTGCTTCTGCACCAGTAAAAACAAGTGTAAATGGATATATAACATATAATACTGAAACAAGTTATAATGGAATCCTATTTAATAATATAAGATTTGAATTTAAAGATGGAAAAATTGTAAAAGCAACATCTAATAAAAACAAAGAATTAAATGAAATATTAGATACAGATGAAGGTGCAAGATATATAGGAGAATTTGCTTTTGGACTTAATCCATATATAGAAAAACCTATTGGAGATACTTTATTTGATGAAAAGATTAAAGGTAGTTTTCATTTTACGCCAGGCGATAGTCTAGAAGAAAGTGATAATGGGAATCGTTCAAGTATTCATTGGGATATAGTAAATATTCAAACTCCTGAATATGGCGGAGGAGAAATATATTTTGATGATGTTTTGATAAGAAAAGATGGAAAATTTGTATTACCAGAATTACAAGGTTTAAATCCGGAAAATTTGATATAATTTACTTAACACAATGATATTTTAAGATACTATAAATGATACATTATATGTAATAAACTAAAACTAAACTAAAGGTTTATTAAAGTAAACTAACTGTCGGTTGAGTTTGTAAAAAAGTAATATTACAATAGAATTAACAAAGGAGGGATTTATATGTCAAATAAAAATATAGGAGAGATGATTAGTTCTTTAAGAAAAGAAAAAGGAATGACACAAAATGATTTAGCAGAAAAAATGAATGTAACAGATAAAGCTGTGTCAAAATGGGAAAGAAACTTATCTTGCCCTGATGTTAATTCTATTCCAAAATTAGCAGAAATTTTAGGTACAACAGTAGAGGAATTATTAAATGCCAAACCTAAAAAAGAAAATAATAAAAATGAAGATATCGTTAATATAGTATTAATTGGCATCGGATTAGCAATGGGAATTTGCATAATAGTTACTTCTATATTGAAACAAATTGATATGAATAATGCCATTACTATGTTAGGAATAGGAATGAGTTGTTTAGCAATTTATTTGCTAAAAAATAAAAATGATAAACAATGAAATAGAGAGAGATATTTAATTACTAGCCATACAAATTATAAGTTGTTATCATAGATAAAAATATATGTATTAGAGGTATCAAAAGATATCTCTTTTTTTGAGTAATAAAAAAGAAAGAAAATCATAAAATTAAAAGAAAAAGGCAAAAAAGCAATTAAGTTATTAAAATTTGTGGAGGATTTGTAATGAAAAAAAACAAAACTATAACTAAAATCTTCATAATTATATTATTAGCAATAATAATATTTGCTCTCAGCATGATGTCAATGAAACAAAAAGAAAACACAATAGAAACAAGTGCAGAAAATATAAGTAATAAAAAAATAAGTTGGGGAATAAAAAGAAACAATAACCATGAACAGCCAGATGTGGGAAAAGATTATCAACAAATATTAGAAGAAAATGGTGGAATCTGTTTAGGAGATAAAGAAACAAAAAATGTATATCTGACCTTTGACGAAGGTTATGAAGCAGGATATACAGAGCAAATATTAGATATTTTAAAAGAAAATGATGTGAAAGCTACATTTTTTCTAACAGCTCACTATGTAAATACACAAGAAGAATTAGTAAAAAGGATGATAGACGAAGGACATATAGTGGGAAATCATACAGTTAATCATAAAAGTATGCCAAGTTTAAGTGAAGAAGAAATAAGAAAAGAAGTATTAGATTTACATCAAGTAATGAATGAAAAATTTGGTTATGAAATGAAATATATAAGACCACCAAAGGGAGAATTTAGTGAACGAACATTGAAAATAACTAATTCCTTAGGATATAAAACAGTAATGTGGTCATTTGCGTATGAAGATTGGAATGAAGATAAACAGCCTGATGAAGAAAAGTCAAAACAAAAAATATTAGATAACTTGCACAATGGAGAAATAATGTTGTTACATGGAAATTCAAAAACAAACACAAATATTTTAGATAGTGTAATAAAAGAAACTAAGAACATGGGATACACATTCAAGTCCTTAGACGAATTTGTTTAATGTCTCATATGTACCTGGTCCGGGTGAGACAAAATGTCTCAAATGTACCTGGTCCAAATGAGACATGAAGTGGCGTCCCCAAAGTAACCAAAAATGGTCACTCCGAACCTGTCCCCAAAGTGACCAAACTGACCAAAGAGAGGAGGCAAAAAACATGAAAAATAAGAAAAAGCAACAGTTTGGAAAATTAGATAGATTATTAGAATTACCAAAAGAAGTATGTTCCAATGTGCCAAAAATTATAATAACAGGTTTTGATGAAATGCTAATTGAAAATTTTAAAGGCATTTTAGAATATGAAGAGTTTTATGTAAGAATTAATACCTACATTGGAATTATAAATATAAATGGATATGAATTAAATTTAGAAAATATGACAGATGATGACATTAAAGTTACAGGAAAAATTGAAAGTTTTGATTTTGAGAGGATTATAGACGAAGGAGAATGAGATGTTTATAAAAATATTGCTTAGTTATTTAATCGGTTATCTGGTTATTGAAATAGAAGGATATTATATAGAAAGATATATAAATATTTGTAGAAATCAAGGAATAGCAATATGGCATTTAAAAAGGCAAGAAGATATAAAACTGATTTTTAGAGCAAGAATACAAGATTTTAGAGAATTAATAAAAATTGCTAAAAAAACAAAATGTAAATTAAAAATAAAAAGTAAAAAAGGATTACCATTTTTATTTCAAAGATATAAAAAAAGAAAAATATTTTTGTTTTTGTTGATAATATTAGCATTTTTCATAATTTTATCCTCAAATTTTGTATGGAATGTGGAAATACAAGTAGAAGATAATCTAGAAATTGCAAATATTGAAGAAGATATTAAAAATGCTGGATTAGATATAGGTAAGCTAAAAAGTAAAGTGGATACAAAAAATATAATTAATGAAATAAGATTAAAAAGAGATGATGTTGCATGGATGGGGATAGAAATAAAAGGTACAAATGCAATTGTGAAATTGGTAAAGGCAGATGAAAAACCAGAAATTATTGATGATGATGAATATTGCAGTATTATTTCTGATAAGGCAGGTGTAATAACAAAAATAAATGCACAAACAGGAACAGCAAATGTGAAAGTCGGAGATACAGTTAATATTGGAGATACATTAATAAATGGGTGGATGGAAGGAAAGTATACAGGAATTAGATATGTACATGCAAAAGGTGAAATTGAGGCAAAAGTTTGGTATACAAAATATAAAAATGTAAGCTATAATGCTACGGAAAGGAGTGAAACAGGAAATACAGAAACAAAATATGCAATAAAATTTAATAATTTTAAAATAAATTTTTCAAAAGGGCTTTCAAAATTCGAAATTTATGATACAATAGAAACGGAAAGTAAAATGAAGTTATTTTCAGATTTTTATTTACCAGTTTCAATAGTTAAAACAACATATAAAGAAATAGAAGAACAACAAAAAACATATAGTATCGAAGAAGCTAAAAATATAGGGATACAAGAATTAGAGCAAGAATTGAACCAAGAAATAGAAAATAAAGAAGCGATTGTAAATAAAAATATAAATACCTATGAAAAAGAGGACAGTGTAGATGTTTATGTGACATATGAAGTATTAGAAAACATAGGGACAAATGAAAAAATTGTATTTTGAAGGGATGATAGCAATGGAAGAAAGAAGCCTTAGAATAACAGGAGCAGATAAAAGTTTTATAAACAAAATAACAAATACACTAACAAAATTATTAATACCCACAAAAATAGGAATTAATGGTATGCTTATATCAATAAAAAGAAATAGTTTGATAAAAGCATATGAAAATTATATGCAAGAAGAAAATTATGATAAAGAAGAATTAGAAAAAAAATACGATTCATGTTATGAAGCATATTTAGAGGCTTTAGATAAATATGTTATGGATTCAATTTACAAAAAAGTTAAAAACAATACTGCGTCAGAGTTTGAGCAAAATGCATTATCAAAATATTATGAAGTTACAAGTTTGAAAGAAAGTGAATACATAGAATATAAATATAGAAAACAAAAATATCTATTAGAGTTGGACTATGAAGGAATAAAGGTTAATGGAAAAGAAAAAGTAAAAGAAAAATATGAAAAATTTTATATTTCTAAAATGGATTCATTATACAAATCTATTTTGAAAAATTATTCAATAAAAGTAGCAGATAATATAAGTAATTATGACTCAACAAAAGATTGGATTTATACAAAAATCTTTTATACATTAGAGGATTACATCCAAAATATATTACCTTTAAAGCTTGAACTAAATCAAGATGAAAATTTAAAAAGTATTATTTCAGATTATGAAAAATATGAAAGTTATACTGTTGGAAAATTAGATACAAAAGATAATATCGAAAAAAATATGATATTATTAGGAATTAGTAGAAAATTATTTACACATAGTTTGCCATTAATTGTTGCAGAACAATGTTATGAAAAATTATTAAAAGATGCAAGAAGTTTAGTACAAGATACAAAAATGGCAGTAAAAAGAGAAAAAGCTTATTCAATGTTAATAAATCTAATAGAAGACTATAATGTAAAACTATTATCAACAAAGGTATATTGGGAATCTCAAAAGGAAAAAGATGAATATAAGGAATTCTGGAAACAATATCAAGAAATTAAAAAAATGAAAGAGACAGATTTTATTGAATATGTAAAGCAAAAAGAGATATTGTTTATAAGAAATGATATTAAAAAATTAAATAATGGAAAAACAGATTTTTCAAAATTAATGAAGTATTATAAAAGAAAATTAGTAGATTATGGAGTTATGAGACAAATTCAAAATTCTTGTATATCACAAGGAAAATATACAAAAATTAAACAAGTTGCATAATATTGTAATTATATAGCTAGAATAATATATTAAATATTTTTTGTACCTTGTTGTCGCAACCAAAAAAATAAAGGATGAAACGAGAAATGTACGAGATAGTTTATGATGGAATTGATGAAAAAGAAGAATATAAAAATGTAATAGAGAAAGTATTATCACAGTGCTTTAAAGAAGAAAAATTGGAAAATTCTAAATTGTGTGTAACAGTAACTTTGACAATACCAAAGACAATTCAAGAAATAAATAAGCAATATAGGAATATTGATAGAGCAACTGATGTACTTTCTTTTCCTATGTTTGAAAAGGACGAGTTAGATAGCAAGATACAAGAAAATGATTTTGAAAATGAAGATATTTTAGGTGATATTGTTGTATCTGTTGAAAAAGTTAATGAACAGGCAATTGAATATGGGCATAGTTTTGAAAGAGAATTAAGTTATATGATAGTGCATGGATTTTATCATTTAATGGGATATGACCATATTGAAGAAGATGATAAAAAAATTATGAGAGAAAAAGAAGAAAATATCTTGAGAAAGTTGGATATTACTAGATGAAAAACACAAAGGAAAGGAAGTTGAAGGATGAAGCAAAAGGGTGGAGTGAAGGTTTTAATTGCAATATTAGTTATTTTAATAATTGTTGCTGGAGCAGTTTTAGCATATAAAATTACGCAAGATAAAGATAATCAAGAAGTAGTTGCAGAAGAAAATAATGTATTAACAGCAGTAGTAGATGAAAAAGAAGTACAAATATTTAATGGAAATGATAGACCTATTGCAGTTATGATAGATAATCATGATGATGCTTGGCCACAGGCTGGCTTGCAAAAAGCATATATGGTTTATGAAATAATTGTAGAAGGTGGAGAAACAAGATTAATGGCACTATTTAAAGGTGCTGATGATGTAGAAAAAATAGGACCAGTAAGAAGTGCAAGACATTATTTCGTTGATTATGCAATGGAAAATGATGCAATATATGTACATTTTGGAGAAAGTCCACAAGCATCAAGTGATATAAAAAAATATAGTATAGATGAAATTGATGGGATTTCAGAAGATGGAACTACATTTTGGAGAGTAAAGGATAAAGCAGCTCCACACAATGCAGTAACAAGTATGGAAAATTTAATACAATCAGCTAAAAATAAAAAGTATAAGATGACATCAAACGAAGAAAGTGTTTTAAATTATGTGACAGATGAAGTTAATTTAGAAGATGGGCAAGGCGCAGTAAGTGTAACAATTCCACATTCTCAACTTCAAACAGTAAGTTATGAATATGATGAAGAAAATAAAGTATATGAAAGATTTGCAAGAAAAGAAGCACAAGTTGATTGGGATACTGATGAACCAATTACAGTAAAAAATATAATAATAACATTTTGTGATAATTATACATTATCAGATGCTGAAAATAAGGGAAGACAAGGGCTTAAAAATATAGGAACATTTGATGGATATTATATTACAAATGGAAAGGCAATAAAAATTAAATGTATTAAAAATGCAAGAGATGAAAAAACAGTTTATCAAGATTTGAATGGAAATGAGATAGATGTGAATGATGGAAATACATTTGTACATATTTGTCCAACTGATGCAGATGTTGAAATTGAAGCACCAGTAACTCCAGAGACTACAAATAATACAAGTAGTATTGAATAATAAATAAAATATGATTAAAAGATAGTTATGAAAGGAAGTAATTAGATATGAATATTTATGATACAGCAAATAGATTAGCTCAAGAAATTAAGCAATCAGAAGAATATATGAATTATAAAATGGCAAAACAAGCATTAAATTTAAATAAAGACTTAAAAGAAAAAATGGCTGAATTTGAAAAAATGAGATATGATGTACAAATTCATATGATGCAAACAGGAAAGCAAGATGAAGAAAAGTATAAGGAAATGCAAAATAAGTATGCTGAGTTAATAGAAATTGATGAGGCTAAAAAGTTTTTTGAGGCTGAAACTAAATTTAATATTGTGATTGCAGATGTTAATAGGATTATTGGTGAGGCTATTAAGGATGTTATGCAATAAGAGGAAAGGAGCTAAAAATGGGCTTTATAGTTTTGGGAGTTATTTCTTTAATTTTATTATTAGTTCTAAAAATATTATTTGGATATAGCCAAAAAACTTTTAAAGGGTTAGCAGAAAATAAAGAATTAGATGAATTGGCAAAAAAATATCCTGATAATATAGATATTTGTAAAGATTATTTAAAAAAATTAAATAATGAAAAAGTTGAGATAGAACAAAGCGAAGAGGGAGAAGCAAGTTTATATATAGCAATATCAAATAAAATAATAATTGCAAATATAAAGAAAACTTTTACAAGAATTCAAACAATTGCACATGAATGTTTACATTCAATCCAAGATAGAAAATTATTGCTTTTTAACTTTATATTTTCAAATATATATTTATTATATTTTTTAGTAGTTGCAATATTAGCAATATTTAAAATCTTACCAAATGAAATGCTATTTGTAGCAATATTTTTAGCATTAAGTTGTGTATATATAACTGTTAGAGCATTTTTAGAAAATGATGCAATGATAAAGGCGAGATTTTTAGCAAAAGAATATATGGAAGAAAAGAAAATTTCTTCAAAAGAAGAAATTGAAAAATTAGTTAAAGGTTTTGATGAAGTAAATAAAGTTGGAATTAAATGTGTAAATTATTATTTTTTCATGGAAGTTATGATGAAGTTATTTGTGCTTTGCACAATTTGTTTGATTCGTTAGGGACGTGCCAAATCGTTTCATTTTGACACCAAAAGGGACAGGTCTGAGAAATGTTACAGATTATATCTATATTTGCAGTAAACAAAAAAACAAAAAACGACAATTTTGTTTAGTAGAGTAAACAAAATTGTTGTTTTTGTGTTTATTGATTTTCTTCAAGTAGCATATTTAAAATTTTAGGATAAATTGTTGTAGCATTTTTGTTCCAGTTATCAACAATTCTTTTAGCTCTATCACGAGAACCTGCAATAGTTTTTACTTCAAATATTGTTTCATTATTTTCAACAATTTTACATTTTATCATATAATCATTTTCGTTTCTAGGTGTAAATTCTGCGATTATAGAAGATTCTTCTTCTATATTAGAAAATTCTTTTTCGAAAATGTGGTCAGCTTTCAATTTCATTATTCCTGGTAATACGTCTTTTGTTAGTTCATAAGCATTTTTTCCTTCTGATGTAATTTTAATAACTGGTTCTTCTTCTTTAGTATAAGTACCTACTAATTTGGAATCTATTAAATCTGTTAATACTTGTTTGAAATAAAAGTAGTTTATATCATTAATTGATGTAATTATTTTAAATAGATCATCTTGTTTAAAATCAGTATTAATTAGATTTAATATGTATAAGATGAGAACCTTATTTTCAGCCAAAGTAGTAGTAGCATTATCTGAATTTAAACTCATATATAGCACTCCTTACTTTGAATTTTTTGTAATTGTATCACAGATTATATGAAAAGTCAAAAATGAAAATTTATACATAAAAATTATAAAAAATACTTTAAAATCAAATAATATAGTAGTATAATTGCAAAGGAAAGGAAAGTGATTTATATGAAAAAAGGAAAAATAGTATTAGTAGGAACAGGTTTTGTTGGGATGAGTATGGCATACTCAATGTTAAATAGAGGAGGAATAAACGAACTTGTATTAATAGATATAGATAAAGATAAAACAATAGGGGAGCAAATGGATTTATCACATGGACTTCCATATGCACCACAAAAAATGATAATTAAAGCAGGAGATTATGATGAATGTAAAGATGCTCAAGTTGTTGTAATAACAGCAGGAATAGCACAAAAACCAGGACAAACAAGGTTAGAATTAGCAGAAACAAATGCTAAAATAATGAAACAAATTACTGAAAGTATAATGCAAAGTGGATTTAATGGAGTTATAGTAGTAGCAAGTAATCCAGTAGATTTAATGACATATGTAGTTGCAAAAGTTTCAGGACTACCTACAAATAAAGTTATAGGTTCAGGAACAGTGTTAGATACAGCAAGACTTCGTTATTTAATGGCAGATTATTTAAAAGTTTCAAGTAAAAATATTCATGCATATATTATGGGAGAACATGGTGATTCATCTTTTGTACCATGGGACCATGCATATGTAGGATGTAAAAAAGTAAAAGATATAATGAAAGATAATAAACATCCAATGGAAGATTTAAAGAAAATTCATAAAGGTGTTGTAGATGCAGCATATGAAATTATAGAAAAAAAGAAAGCAACATATTATGGAATAGGTATGGCATTAAATAGAATAGTTAGAGCAATTTTAGATAATGAAAATTCTATACTAACAGTTTCAACTTATTTAAAAGATGGCCAATATGGACAAGATGATATATATATTGGTGTCCCAGCAATAATTAATAGTAATGGAGTTAGAGAATTACTTGAATTAAATTTGAATGAATATGAACAAGAAAAATTAGATAATAGTTGTAAATTAATTAAAGAAATGAGAGAAAAATCAATTGATAAAATAATAGGATAAAATAAATAAGGAGAAATAAAATGTCAAATTTTGTGCATTTACATATACATAGTGAATTTAGTTTATTAGATGGAGCAAATAGAATAAAAGATTTGCCAGTAAGAGCAAAAGAATTAGGAATGGATGCAATTGCTTTAACAGACCATGGAGTTATGTATGGAGCAATTGATTTTTATAAAGCTTGTAAAAAAGAAGGTGTAAAGCCAATTATAGGTTGTGAAGTTTATGTTGCACCTCGTTCAAGATTTGATAAAGAACCTAATATTGACAATAAATATAACCATTTAATATTACTTGCTAAAAATAATCAAGGATATAAAAATTTGAGCAAATTAGTATCTTTAGGATTTGTAGATGGATATTACTATAAACCACGTATAGATTTAGAAATATTAGAAAAATATCATGAAGGATTAATTTGTTTAAGTGCATGTTTAGCAGGAGCTGTAAACCAAGCATTGTTAAATGGTGAACAAGAAAAAGCAGAAGAAGTAGCTTTATGGCATAAAAGAGTTTTTGGAGATGATTATTATATAGAAATCCAAAACAACGGAATAAAGGAACAAGTATTAGCAAACCAAAAATTAGTACAACTTGCAAGAAAATTAGATATACCATTAGTTGCAACAAATGATGCACATTATTTAAAAAGAGAAGATGCATATAATCATGAAGTTTTACTTTGTATACAAACAGGTAAAAGAATGAGTGATATAGATAGAATGAGATTTGATACAGATGAATTATATGTAAAATCTCCTGAAGAAATGATTGAGTATTTTAAAGCATTTCCAGACGCTATAGAAAATACAGTAAAAATTGCAGAACAATGTAATGTGGAATTTGAATTTGGACATACAATCTTACCAAATTATGATGTACCGGGAGAATTCCCAACTCATTTTGATTATTTCAAAAAGTTGTGTGATGATGGTATAAAGAAAAGATATGGAGAAAATCCAAGTAAAGAAATTTTAGATAGAGCAGATTATGAAATAGGTGTTATAAAAAAGATGGGATATGTAGACTATTTCTTAATTGTGTGGGATTTCATCCATTATGCAAAAACTCATAATATTCCAGTAGGACCACGGTCGTGGGTCTGGAGCAGGTTCAATTATTGCATATGCAATAGAAATTACTGATATTGACCCAATGAAATATGGATTACTTTTTGAGAGATTTTTAAATCCAGAAAGAATTAGTATGCCAGATTTTGACGTTGACTTTTGTTATGAACATAGACAAGATGTTATAGATTATGTTGCAAATAAATATGGACATGACCATGTATCACAGATTATAACATTTGGAACAATGTCTGCAAGAATGGTAATAAGAGACGTTTCAAGAGTTTTAGATGTACCATATGCTGAAGCAGATAGATTAGCTAAAATGATACCAAATGAATTACATATTACAATAAAGAAGGCATTAGAACAAAATAGAGAATTAGCAGATTTATATGAAACAGATGAAACTGTAAAAAAAGTATTAGACATAGCAATGGGATTAGAAGGTATGCCAAGACAGGCATCAACTCATGCATGTGGAATAGTTATAACAAAAGAGCCTGTTGATACATATGTACCTTTATATGTCCGTGATGGTCAAATTTCAACACAATATATAATGACAACCTTAGAAGAACTAGGACTTTTGAAAATGGACTTCTTAGGACTAAGAACCTTAACAGTTATACAAGATACCATCGACTTAGTAAAAGAAAATAGGGGAATAGATGTAGAATTTGATAAAGAAATGGCAGACCCAAAAGTATATAAATTATGGCAAGAAGGAAAATCATGTGGTATATTCCAATTCGAATCACAAGGAATGACAAACTTCATGAAAGAATTAAAGCCAGACTGCTTAGAAGATTTAATAGCAGGAGTTTCGCTATACAGACCAGGACCTATGGACCAAATACCAAGATATATTAGAGGAAAACAACATCCAGGACATAATGAATATACACATCCAAGTCTAGAGCCGATATTAAATGTCACATATGGATGTATGGTATATCAAGAACAAGTAATGCAAATAGTACGTGACTTAGCAGGTTACTCTTTGGGAAGAGCAGACTTAGTAAGAAGAGCAATGGGAAAGAAAAAACTTGATGTAATGGCAAAAGAAAGAGAGGTCTTTATTAATGGTCAAGTAGATGAAAATGGAAATGTAATAGTACCAGGCTGTGTAAGAAATGGAATTGATAGTGAGTCAGCAAATAAGATATTTGATGAAATGGCTGAATTTGCAAAATACGCATTCAATAAATCACATGCAGCATGTTATGCAGTAGTAGCATACAGAACAGCATACTTAAAAGCATATTATCCTGCAGAATTCATGGCAGCAACACTAAACAGCTTTTTAGGAAACCTAGACAAAATACCACAATACATAGATGAATGCAAATCACTAGGAATACAAATACTAAAACCAGAGATAAACAAAAGTAATACCAAATTCACAGTGGAAAGTGCAATGGGGACGGCCCCAAAATGCACAGAACGGTGCAAAAGGGACAGGTCAAAGTGATTTAAATGATGAGAGTAGGGTTCAAAATTTTGCAATTCGTTTTGGATTAGGAAGCATTAAAAATGTTGGAAAAGCACCAGTAGATAGTATTGTAGAAGAAAGAGAAAAACATGGAGAGTACGAAAACTTTATAGATTTTTGTGAAAGAATAGCTGATGAGGCAGTAAACAAAAAATGTATAGAAAGTTTAATAAAAGCAGGAGCTTTTGACGAATTTGAACAAACAAGAAGTACATTACTTGCTTCATTTGAAGGAATAATGGATGCTATTCAAAGTGGTAAGAAAAAAGGAATGTCTGGTCAAGTTTCAATGTTTGACTTAGGAACAGAAGAAGAAAAAGAAGAAATGAATGAAATGAAATACAAATTTGAAGAACATGAAGAATTACCAAAAAAAGATTTATTATCACTTGAAAAGGAAATGTTAGGAATCTATATTTCAGGACATCCATTAGAAAAATTAAGAAGTGAAATAGAAAGGCGAACTAATATTAATACAATAGAATTAAGAAATCTTGATGAACAGATGTCAAGCAATATGGCAGACTCTGGAATGGAATTATTAAACCAAAATGCTAGTAGCAAATCTAAATATCATGATGGACAAAATGTAAAATATGCAGGAATAATAACTTCAATCAAAAAGAAATATACAAAAAACAATAAGATTATGGCATTTGTAACAATAGAAGATTTATATGGAACTGCCGAAATAATTTGTTTTGAAAATGCGTATTTGAAATCTGGAAATAGTCTTGTAGAAGAAAATATTGTAATGGTTGATGGTAGATTAAGTATTAGAGAAGATGATACGACTACAATTATTGCAAATGATATAAAGGATTTTGGAGAACAAAAACAGAGCGTGTTAATTTTAAATATTACAGATTCTGATGAAAGTGAAAAGGATAAGTTAAGAGGTGCTATTAAGTATTTTAATGGCGATAAAAATAATATTAATGTTTTTGTTAAGATTAATGATGATGAGAGAAGTTGTGGTCAAATTTATTTGACAGACCTGATTACTGAGTTATTTGCTGATATAATTGGAAAACAAAATGTGATTATAAGATAATAAAAAACCCCCTTCTACAGGGGATTTTTTAATTTTGTTATGAAAAAATTTTTACTTGTTCAGCCCTAAATTTAAAATTTACAAAAGCTACTCTATATGAATCTAATTCTTCAATAGAATACAATATTTTATCATACAAGTAATCTGCGATTTTATGAATGAATTTCCAAAAAATATTCGAATTTTTTTGGGATAAACAATCTTGTATATTGCAAATTTTTTCTAAAATAGAGTAGGCATCTTCTAATTGAAAATTAACATTTCTGATCAAATTTTGTAAATCAGAAATATAATAATCAACATCTTGTTTTATAAGTTCAGGCTTATCTGAGTAAATGTTTGTATATTTCATAACAAGTTTCCGAAATCTTTTAATTTTAAACATAGAAACCTCCTATGGTGAAAAAAGATTTACTAGGTACAATTAACATAAAAATATTATACTACTATTTTATCAAGAAAGCAAGGAAAGGTATATTATTAAATAAAAAATAAAGGTCCGTCCCTTAATCCCTAAAAACAGGGATTTTAAGGACCGTCCCCAAATTCCTAAATCCATTCACCATATTTTTTAATGTAAATTTTCTTGGCAAATAGTGCAACAAAGCAATAAAGAATTGTAACTGCAAATATCATGAAGATATACTGTCCAGCTATTGGAACAAGTCCAATCATACTACCAAGAGCAGTAAATGGAACAACTAGTCCAATTATAATTAGTGAAATTGATGATATATATACTGCCCTATGTGCATTACTTTGTATAAATGGTATTTTTGATGTTCTTATAATATGCATTCCAACTAAGTTTGAAACTATACTATAGCTAAACCATATTGTTTGGAAAGTTGCTGCATCTCTAACTTGGAAGAAGAACCAAAGAGAAGCAAACACTATCATATCAAATACTGAACTTACTGGTCCCATAAATAGCATAAAATGTTTTAAACTCTTTATATCTAACTTTTTAGGATGTTGAAGAGATTCTTTATCAACATGGTCAAAAGGTAAGGTCATTTGACCAAAATCATATAGTAATCCTTCAACTAGTAATTGAATAGGTGTTTCAGGTAAAAATGGTAATAATACACTTGCAATTATAACTGAAACAACTTCTCCGAAGTTAAAACTGGTCGCAAGTTTTATATATTTCATTAGATTTACGAAAGTACGTCTACCTTCAGTAACACCATCTAATAAAACATTTAAATCTTTTTCAAGTAATATGATGTCTGCTGATTCTTTTGCAATATCAACTGCTGTATCTACTGAAACTCCAACATCAGAATTAGTTAGGGAAGGGCTATCATTTATACCATCACCCATATAACCAACTATATTTCCAGCTTCTTTTAACAATCTAACAATTCTAGCTTTTTGTATTGGAGATAATTTAGCAAATATATTAGTTCTCTTTAATAATCTCAAAACAGCAGTATCAGATAATTTGTCTAATTTGCTACCTAATACGATGTTTTTTGAATTAATTCCAACTTTGTCACAAACACATCTAGTTACTTCAGCATTATCACCAGTTAGAACTATAACACGAATACCAGCTTTATTAAGTTTTTCAATAGATTCTTTTGCAGATTCTTTTGGAGGGTCTAAGAAACCTATAAATCCAATAAGAACCATATTTTTTTCATCTTTTACATCAAAATGTTCAATGCCTTCAATATCATTTTTTTGGCATACTGCAACAACCCTTAAACCTTGCTCATTTAAGTTTTTACTAATTTTTTTGATATTTTCTTTGATTTCTCTAGTAATTGGAGAAGCTTCACCTTTGTAATCTACCTTAGTGCAAATATTTAAAATTTCTTCAACAGCACCTTTTGTAATCATTTGTTTTTTATTTCCATCACTTACGATAACAGATAAACGTCTACGAGAGAAGTCAAAAGGTATTTCATCAACTTTTTTATATTCTGTTTTAAAATTTTCTAATCCATTTTCTAAAGCTCTTTTTATAACAGCTTCATCTATATTACCTTTTAAACCAGTTTGGAAATATGAATTTAGAAAAGCATGTTTTAATGTTCTAATATCTTCATCACCATTGATGTCAAGATATTTTTCTAAAACAATTTTATCTTCTGTTAAAGTACCTGTTTTGTCAGTACATAAAATATTCATTGCACCAAAGTTTTGAATTGAATCCAATTTTTTTACAATAGTTTTCTTTTTAGACATTCTAACAGCGCCTTTTGAAAGGCTTGAAGATAAAATAACTGGTAAAAGTAAAGGTGTGATAGCTATGGCTATTGCAACTGCAAATGTAAATGCAGTTACTATATCATGTTTCCAAGCATTTAAAAGGAAAATAACAGGAATAAGTATTAGCATAAAATGAATCAATAATCTGCTAATATTTTCAATGCTTTTTTGGAATGCTGTTTTAGGCTTACCAGTTGTTAAGGTATGAGATATTTTTCCAAAATATGTGGAATCAGCAGTTTTAATTACTACACCTTTAGCACTACCTGAAATTACATTTGTTCCCATAAAGCAAATAGTATCTAAATCTGAAATATTGTCAATGGTATTTAAAGATATTTTTGAATTTACATATTTTTCTACACTATCAGATTCACCGGTTAGCGAAGATTGACCAACATATAAATCCTTTGCTTCAATGATTCTTAAATCAGCAGGAATCATGCTACCAGCAGAAAGTACAACAATATCTCCTAAAGTTACATGATTTATTGGAACTTGAATTTCTTTTCCATCTCGGATTACGGTGGTATTTGTTGCAACCATTTGCTTTAATTCTTCAGCAGCTTTATTAGAACGATATTCTTCGACGAAATCTAATAATGTGCTTGCTGTAACTAAAATCGCTATAACAATAATATTTGCATAACTTGGAGTTTCTGGAAGATAAATGTCAGTATAAATTAGAATGCAAACTATTCCAAGTAGTATGCAGTTAAATGGTGAAAAGAGACTTTCTAAGAAATAGTGATACCATCTTTTAGGTTTTGCTTGTTTAATCTCATTCAAACCTAAATTATGGATTAGTTCATTTGCTTTTTTAGATGAAAGTCCTTTTTCATTTACATGGTATTTTTTAATAAATTCATCTTTTGGCAAAGTGCATTGTTCACCATACATTTTGCTTATATTTACTTCTTCTTTTGGTGTTGCCAAAATTATCATCTCCTCTTTTGAATTTTTTCTTTTATGATTATACCACTAATTTGGAAAAGTAAAACAAAATTATGAAAAAAATAAAAATAAAGTTGTAATAAAAAATTAATAATGCTAAAATATTGTTGCAAAAATAAAAGAGAGGAATGATATATATGGAAAGAACTAGAGTAGCAGGAATTATATTTATGGATGGTGGAATTGCACTAATGCATAGAGTAGGAGTACTAAAAAGAAAGGATATTCAAGAATATTACACATTTCCTGGAGGAGGATTAGAAGAAGGAGAAACTTTAGAAGAAGGTACAATAAGAGAAATAAAAGAAGAGTTTGGGATAGAGGTTAAAGTAGTAAAAAAATTATATGAAATGGAATCAGAGAAATTTAGTCAGAAAGAATATTTTTTCCTTTGTGAATATGTATCAGGAAAATTTGGAACAGGGGAAGGACCTGAATTTTCTAATAACCCTAAATATGTTGACAGTGGTAAATATTTGCCAGAAATAATAAAGTTAGAAGAGATAAAAAATATTCCTTTATTACCACCAGAGATAAAAGAAAAATTAGTTGATGATTTAGAAAAAGGAATTTTTGAATTTAAATAGATATATAGTATAAATAATTCAACAATAGTCTAAAATACTAATAGCAAACATCTTATTAATTTATTTATAAAATATTAAAAGTAAGTGGAAGACTAACTATTAATTGTCAATAGTTTTTTGGAAAAATTTAAAAATAATTTTGTTAGATAAAAAATTGCATGACAAATAGAAGTTTT
>CAMLUO010000004.1 GCA_946487895.1 uncultured Clostridium sp. | reverse complement strand
TCTTTTTCTTTTATGATATCAAATGCATCATAAACTATTTTTTGAGCAACTGTTTTCTTTCCATCTAACATTATGTTGTTTACTAATTTTGTAACAACTTTACTATTATATATTGGATCTGGTAATACTTCTCTTTTTGCTACATATCCTTTTCTTGGCACTATTCTTCCCTCCTTAATCTATTATTGAATGTTTATTGTAAACATTCTCGGTACTCTGAAAAGTTTTCCTCTTTTCCGTATAGTGCTATATAATCTATTCTAAATTTAAGTACCTTAAGTTTAGTAGAATTACAAGCACCACATTTGTTTTAGCTTATTTTTTTGGTTTCTTAGCTCCATACTTAGAACGCGCTTGCATTCTATCTTTAACACCTGCTGTATCTAATGTTCCTCTGATGATGTGGTATCTAACACCTGGAAGGTCTTTTACCCTACCACCTCTAATTAATACAACACTGTGTTCTTGTAGGTTATGTCCTATACCTGGGATATAAGATGTAACTTCATAACCATTTGAAAGTCTAACTCTGGCAACTTTTCTTAAAGCTGAGTTTGGCTTTTTAGGTGTAACTGTTTTAACAACTGTACATACTCCTCTTTTTTGTGGAGATCTGCTATTAGTTTGTTTTTTGTTTTTCATGTTATATCCATGTTGTAAAGCTGGTGCAGTTGATTTTGTTACTCCTGTTTTTCTACCTTTTCTTACTAATTGATTAATTGTTGGCACTTAAATTTCACCTCCTGTTTTATTTTAATTGTGTCTTATGACTTCTACATGTAATATTTTTGAAATATTTGTGTTTATAAAATCAAAAGACCGTTACGGAATTGCATAATTCATGCACTTTATCGTAACGGTTATTATTTTATCATTTTTTGCTCAAGAAGTCAACAAAAACTTGGAATTTTTTTCTTCTTTATCTAAGATTTCTATCATCACTATGAGTTTACCATATATTAGCAAATATTATATCTCTTTAACAATCGATGAAGTTCCCTTGCTTTGATTCATCATTTTTTGTACATCTTTTGCAGTCTGTTCTTGTGATTCTTTTACAGCCTTATTTGCTTTTTCTTCAATGTGATTATCATCATTCGGAATTTTTTGTACAAAATCATTTGTTTTATGTTTTGCTCTAACAGATTTTTCTTTTGCTGCAGTAACACCTTTGTGAAATCCTTCTTTTGCAGCATTAAGCATCTTGTTATCTTTTACTCCTTCTAAGGCTTTATTTTTATCAAATAATCTTCCTATAACTTTTGCACCTAATTTTTCTTCTGATTTAGCAAATTTATTCATTCTTATTTTACCTAATATTCCTATTCCATCTAAATCATGAATTAATTCAAATGGTAATTCTTTTTTCTGATAAATGCTAGTTATATAATCTCTTAATTGTTCTGGATCATGTTGCAATACACTTACAATCTCTGGATTTACTTTTCTTCTTAATCGTAATGTTCCTAATCTTCCTCCTGCAATCTCTTTACAGATATTCTTTATATCTAATCTTCTAAATTGTGATTTTTTGTTTTCCAAAACTTCTGCAATAGAAATGCTATCTTTGTCCCCGTTTTCATTTTCATAATATATCTTTCCATCGCCTTCATAAATACCTATGTATGTTATTTTATTACTTGATTTATCTCCTTTATCTTGTTTTTTACCAGTTTGTGTAATCGTTTGCCCCACACCTTCAACATTACTTTTCTCTTTTGTTATTTTAAAGTTCGGTTTAACCTTATTTTCTGTTTCTAATCCCATATCTTTTTTCACACTATTAATAATGTTATTTGCTTCAAAAACATTTTTTTCATTTTTTCTTGTCGCTTCATTAATTGGATTATCTTGTATTATTTGATTTGGTTCTAAATGTATTTTAGAATAATCTTTACTTTCATTTTCTATCTCTTTTTTAACATTATCGATTATATCACTTGTTTCAAAAACATTTTTTCCACTATGTTGATTTCTTTTTAATTCAAAATCTATTTTTGGTGTTTCTTCTGCTTCTTCTTTTTCTTCCTTCTGTGGTTGTTCTTTATTAATATCTTTATCTTTTTCAATTCCTATATAAACTCTATCATCTGGTAATTCTGGTAAAGTTTTTACCGGATTAATTAATTTTTTTCTATATTCTTCACATTTATTAATAGAACTTTCTAGTTTTGTGATCTCCTCGCTCAATTTTGCTCTATCATCTTGAAGTTGTCTAAAATCTTGTCCATTTATTGGAACACCATTTTCGTCATACTTATAAGTAAATTGAGACAATTCAAAATTTTTAACTTCAATTTCTAGTTTTTTCTTTGCAACTTGGGTTTCTAATGATTTCTTTTCTGCCATTAAGTCTTTTCGTACCTTATCTTGAAACTCATTTAGTTCACTAACAATCTTCTCTCTTACTTGTTTTTCATTCTTTCTTTTTGCTACTAACATTTCTTCTTTTTCATTATTCAATTTTTCCATTTCTGCAACTTTAGTTTCTAATTCTTTTTTGCTTTCTTTAATTTGCCTTTGATATTCGTCTTTTACTTGAAAATCACTAACTGTCTCCTCTTCACGTTCTAATTTCTCAATATGCATTTTTAGTCTATTTTGCTCCATTTTATTGTCATTAATCTCATTCAATTTATTTAAGTATTTAGTATTTTTAACTGTTTTAGTATAATTTTTCTCTGTTTTCTCATAATTTTTAATTATATCTTCTGTTCTATTTTCTTCCATTTTTTACCCCTTTCAGAATATACAAATATTCTCATTAAAATATCACTTATATATAATTATAACAAAAAAACATAATTCTCGCAATAGAATTATGTAAATTTTTGCTATTTTTAATCAAAATGTCACATTTTAGTAACATTTGTAATATTTCTACTTGTAATATAACAAAAAATGGCACCTATTTAGTACCACTTAATTAATCTAAATATTTGTATTCAAATTTTCTAAACTTCTTTCTGCTAATTTCATATACCTTTCTTTTTTATCTCTTATCTTCTTGCCTTCTAATTCTGGTAATATTCCAAAATTTGCATTCATTGGTTGAAATTTTTCATTAGATGTAGAAATGTATTTAGCTAAAGCTCCTATTACTGTAAATTCTGAAAAAACTATGTCATGATTTTTTTCTCCGTCCCCAAATCCTCGTTTTCCAAAATCTTGCCATCTGCTAACTGCATTTATTCCTGCAACTAAACCAGACGAAATTGATTCAACATATCCCTCTACTCCTGTTATTTGTCCTGCAAAATATATATTTTTATTAGTTTTTAAATTATATGTTTCATCTAATAATTTACTTGAATTTATATATGTGTTTCTGTGCATTACACCATATTTAACAAATTCTGCGTTTTCTAATCCAGGTATCATGCTAAATACTCTTTTTTGCTCTCCATATTTCAAATTTGTTTGAAATCCTACTAGATTATATATACTTGCTTGTTTATCATCTTGTCTTAGTTGTACTAAAGCATATGGTCTTTTTGCAGTTCTTGGATCATCAAATCCTACCGGTTTTAATGGTCCAAATCTCAATGTATCTATTCCTCTTTTTGCCATGATTTCTATTGGCATACATCCTTCAAATATTTCTCTTTTTTCAAATTCATGTAATGTCACTACTTCTGCATTTACAAGTTCTTGCCAAAATCTTTCATACTCTTCTTTTGACATTGGCAAATTAATATAACTCTGCTCTTCTCTTTCTTGTTTTTCTATTCTTTTCTTCCACTGCTCAACTGGTTCTTCTTTCTTTTTTTCTTGGTTATATCTATCTCCGTAAAATGCTATATCAAAATCAATACTATCTTTTGAAACTATTGGAGCTGCTGCATCATAAAAATACAACTTGTCTTGTCCAGTTATTTCTTGAATTTGTTTTGCTAGTCCATCAGATGTTAATGGACCTGTTGCAATTATAACAATTCCTTCTTCAGCTATATCTTCAATATCTGTTACTTCTTCATTTATAATTTCGATTAATTCATTATTTTTTATTGTCTCAGTAACTTTATGAGAAAATTCTTCTCTATCCACTGCTAAGGCTTGTCCTGCTGGCACACCCGTTTCATCTGCAATTTTTATCAATAGAGAATCTAATCTTCTCAATTCTTCTTTTAATAATCCGCACGCATTTGTTAATAAATTAGATTTAAAAGAATTACTACAAACTATTTCAGCTAAATCTTTATTACTATGTGCAGGTGAAAATTTTTTAGGTTTCATTTCATAAAGTTTTACTTTTATTCCTCTTTTTGCAACTTGGTATGCTGCCTCACATCCAGCTAATCCTCCACCTATTATTGTGATATACTCCTTCATCTTTCTTCTCCATTTTCTCCTCTATTATTTTGATGCCTTTTAGCTATTTCTGCATGATTTTCTTTCATCATTTGTTCATCTTTCTTTTTTCTCTCTTCCGCTTCTCTCCTAACTTCCTTAATATCATATTCTTCTAGTCCATACTTTTTAATATAGTCTTTTCTAAATTCTAAATAGTTTAGTTTATCTTTAAATTTAGCATAAGCATTCTCATCTACATAAATCGCTTCTTCCATTAAATCTTCAAAACATTGTATAACCTTTTTTAGTGCTTCTATCCTTTTCTCTAAATCTTCTTTTGGCATTTTATTATAACTATCTATACTATCAATTAAATTCAAATGTAATTCTTTAGCTCTTTTTAAAATTTCTCCTTCTTCAAATTTTTGATATCCATTTTTTCTCATCACAACCACACCTTTAAAAAATTATATCAAAAACTAACTTTCATTACAATACCTAGTTCCATAAAAACAACTTTAAAAAGTGGCGTCCCCAAACTAACCAAAAATGGTCACTCCGAACCTGTCCCCAAAGTGACCACAATGACCAAAATTAATTAAACAAATTCATTATTTCTTCTCTTGATAATTTGTTTATAAATGATGTTTTTGTGCTTAGCATATTATCTACTAATTCTGATTTCTTTTGTTGTAATTCGTATATCTTTTCTTCAATCGAATTTTTTGTTATCAGTTTATATACTTGCACATTATTTTTTTGTCCAATTCTATAGGCTCTGTCTGTTGCTTGATTTTCTGTTGATATATTCCACCATGGGTCATAATGTATTACCATATCTGCACCTGTTAGGTTTAAACCTGTTCCTCCTGCTTTTAATGATATCAAGAATATTTTTATATCTGGATTACTATTAAATTCATCCACCATTCTAATTCTTTCATCTACTTTTGTGCTTCCTGTTAGTTTATAATACTCAATATTTTTCTTTTTTAATTCTTCTTCTATTATTGGAAACATTGATGTATATCCTGAAAATAGTAATATTTTGTGTCCACCTTCTATTGCATCTTGTACTATTTCCATACATTGATTTAGTTTTCCGCTTCCTTCTTTATAGTCTTTTATAAATAAGCTTGGATGGCAACATATTTGTCTTAGTCTTGTTAGTACTGCTAATATTTGCATATGACTTTTTTCATATCCATTTAGTTCTATTTCTTGGAATAAGTCTTGTTTTGCTTGTGCCAAATAAGTTAGATAGATACTTCTTTGTTCTTCTTCCATTTCATTATTCAACACTGTTATTGTTTTATCTGGCAATTCTGTCAATACTTCTTTTTTATTTCTTCTTAGTACAAATGGTTCTATTAGCATTTTTAATTTTGCCATTGCTTTTTCATCATTATCTTTTACTATTGGTACTTCATACATTGTTTTGAATTGCTTATATGTAAATAAATATCCTGGCATGATGAAGTCAAATATTGACCATAATTCTGCTAATGAGTTTTCTATTGGTGTTCCTGTTAATGCATATCTTGTGTCTGCTTTTATTTGTTTTATTGCTTTTGCATTTTGTGTATTACTATTTTTTAAATATTGTGCTTCATCTGCTATTATATATCTAAATTGATATTTCTTATCTTTATATAAGTCTATATCTCTTTTTAATAGGTCATATGATGTAATTACTAAATCATAGTTTTCTATTTCTTTTATTTGTCTTTTTCTTTCTGATAAAGTTCCCCTGATTACTAATATTTTTAAATCTTTTGCAAATTTATTTGCTTCATTTTGCCAGTTTAATGTTAGTGAACTTGGTGAAACTACTAAACTTGCTCTTTCATTTTCTTCATGGTTTTTAGCTTTTTCTACATAGTCAACAATTACTGATAACATTTGAATAGTTTTTCCAAGTCCCATGTCATCTGCAAGTATTCCACCAAATTTATATGAATCCAAAATTTTTAACCATTTAAATCCTGTTTTTTGATAATATCTTAAAACATTATTTAAATTTTCTGGTATTTGGATTTCATCTTCTAAATGGTCTTTATCTAAATTATTTACTATTTCTCTATATTCACTATTTTTTGTTACTTGTATACCTTTTTTGCTTTTTAATAATTGGTTTAGATATAAGCTTCTATAAGCAGGTAAAACCACTTCTCCTTTTTCTAGTTCTTTATAATCTATATCCATTCCAGTAACAAGTTTGTCTAAAAAGTCAATCTCTTTATTATCTTCTAGTTCTAAAAAACTTCCATCTTTTAATCTATGATATTTCTTTTTTAATTGATATTTTTCCATTATCTTTTGTAATTCTTTTATATCTATGTCTAAATCATTTAAATCTATTGATAATAAATTATTTTCTACTTTTACTCCAATATTACCAATTTTAGCTTGCCTAATTTGTTTCATTTTGAATTTTTCTGTTGCTAAAACTTCAAATCTTTTCATATATACATTTATATCTTCTGTTAGAAATTCATAGATTTTGTCATTATCAGGCAATATAAATCTTAAATTCTTTGTATCTAGCATAAATCCTGTTTTTCTAAATATATTTAATGCTTTTGTTTCTTGAATCATGTTTCTTGGAAATTTTAGTTCTTGTTTCTCATCTAATGGATTAAATTCATTATTTTCATAACAAAATAGTACATCTGCAACTAAATAGTCTTGTTCATCAAAATCTAAATATACTTTTACCACTAATTCTTTTGGCTTGTATTTTTCGATTTCTTCTTCTGATATATTTTCGATTTTTATTGCTGCTTTTACTTTTGGCATTATTATTGAAAATAGCTGTGTCAATTCTTCTTTTCCTAAAACTATTTCTGTCATATAATTTTGTCTAAAAAATTCTAATAGTTTTAAATTAGCATTTTCAAATTCTTTACTACATCTATATATTTTTTTGCTATCTAAAATATATTTGTATTCTTTTCCTTTCAAAATACTAACATTAAATATTTCTACATTTGGCAAAATTACATATTGATTATCTGATTTCTTTTTTAATGTAAAAGATATTTTTGGGTCTTCAGTTGCAAATTCGATTTTTTCACTTAAATAGTCTTTTTGAAATTCTACTTGTTTTCCTTGTAATATTTCAAATAAGTCATCTATTCCACTATTTCCTAGCAAAATGCTTGTTTCACTTAGTGCTTTTCCATAATAACGATAATTGCTATTTGAATTTGAGTTAGCATATTTTATAATTTCTGCATATTTTAATAAAAATTCAAGTAGTTTTTGACTTTCTTCATCAAACATCTCTCTAGTGTGTACAAATTGTAGTTTTTCTCCATATTTATAGAATTCTTTTTCCATCATTCTTGTATAAAATTCTGATAGATTTTTTATTTTATACATTCTTTTGTTTCCAATTTTGAATTCTACTTTCATATCTCCTAAAAATTTATCATAAATTACTTTTGGCTCTAAATGTATTGTTCCTTTATTTTTTAATTCTTCATCATCACTATCAATTCCATCTATTTCTTCGTTATAAAATGTGTTTACCATTTGTCTAAAATTTCTGTATTGCATATTATTACTTGTATTTAGTTTTTCTGGCTTTTCATATTTTTTTCTGTAATTCTCGTCTTCTGCAAATGTCATGACAGATGCTAATGTGTGTTTGCAAACTCCGTAGTGATTATAATAGTCTTGACAATTACAAGTAATATCATCTATTTCTCCATTTCTTACTGATATATATGTTTTATATGGTTCAGAGCCTACTACCCTTCCTCTTATAGCAAAATTATTACTGTCTTGATATTCTACTTCTATTATTTCAACTCTTCCTAATGATTTATACATTCTTGCTTTTTGTGTTCTTTTGTCTCCAGCATCTTGACACAAACTGTCTAATATTTGTTGGCTTACTATCATAATCTCTCACCTATTATTTAATATTTTCTCGACTAAAGATTATATAATAATTTTGGAAAAAAAGCAAGTGGGTAACCCCCCCTAAATAGATAGTAGGTACACACCAAAAAACTCTCAAACTATTTAGTTTAAGAGTTCTCAATTTACTTTTTCTATGTTACCGCCCATAGCAGTTTTTTTTTATTATTTTTAGCATAGTATTCTGCTATAAGCTCGTCCAATTCTATGCTCAATTGATAAATTACACTATAATCTTCTCCATTCTCTATACTTTTATTCAATTTATCTCTTAATTTACAAATTTCATCATCTAACATACATCATCTCTCCTTTTCTTTAATTTATCTTCCGTATATTTATAAATTACCACATTATTTGTCTCAAGTCAAGTATTTTCAATGGTTTTTGGCAACTTTCGTACGACGAGTTTTTATAATTTTCGACATTTTACAACATATAAAAACGGTAAAAATCCTATTTAGAATTTACTACCGTTTTTTCAACATTTTTTTCTTACTCATTTTTTAAAATTTTTTAACTATAATTTTCAATTTTTGCCACTTTAATCCACACCTTACGCTAGCCAACAACTGAAAGAACCATCTTATCCTCTCTAAAAACTTGTCTCAAAACTTGTTCAGTATACTCTTTTGAAACACCTTCAATTTCATCTAAATAATCAAAGCTATTAATACCTTTAAAGAAATCTGCTAAAAAAATTCTAGAAATGTCAGTCACATCATTATATTCCTTAACATATCCACCATAAATCATTTTTCTAGTTCTCTCAAAATCCTGTTCATTTATTCCATTTTCTCTTAAATTTTTAACTTCTTTTTTAAACTCATCATAAACCACTTCTGGATTACTTGATTGCCCATCAATTAAAACATGTGCATAAATATTTGTAAATTCATAACTTAATCCCGGTTGAGCATAGATGATTCCGTCTTTATATAATTTTTGGAATAATCTTGAACTTCTTCCCATTATTAAATTTAACAATATTTCAATTGCTATATGTTTTTTAACTAAATCAGATTTATTTTGATTACAATTATTTTGAATTGTGTCTTTTATTCCTATTGTATAAAGTGGTTGGCTTACTTCTAATTTTTGCTCTATTTTTTCTTGTACTATTGTTTCTGGCTCTTCTGGATATATTCTTTTTATTTCTCCATTTGCTTTTTTGTCAATTAATCTCTTTTTTACTTCTTCTAGCATTTCTTCTGGTTTAAAATCTCCGCATATAACCATTACCATGTTTGATGGGTTATAAAATGTGTTATAACATTTATATAAAATCTCTTTATCTATTTTGCTTATTGTTTCAATCGTTCCAACTATATCTATTTTTACTGGGCACTCATGGTACATCGCATTCATTGCATTTAAATAGACTTTCCATTCAGGAGAATCGTCATACATTCCAATTTCTTGTCCGATTATCCCTTTTTCCTTTTCTACGTTTTCGTCTGTAAAATATGGGTGTTGAACATAATCCATTAATTCATCCATTGCTTCATAGAAATTATCTGTACATTCAAATAAATATGCTGTATGGTCATTTGTTGTATATGCATTAGCATCCACTCCTAAAGCTGTTAATACATCCAAGCTATTTGTACCATTTTCTTGTTCGAACATCTTATGCTCTAAAAAATGTGCTACTCCATTTGGCACAACTGTTGATTTTTCTTCTCCAGGAACTACAAATTCATTTTCTAATGAGCCATAGTGTGTTCCCCATATCATATATTTCTTTTTCATACCTGGCTTTGGTATTATCATAACTGTTAATCCGTTTTCTAGTTTTTCTTTATATACTCTTTCTTTAACTTTTAAATTTTCTATAAGTTGCATACTTTTCCCTCCTATTTTAGTCTTTTAAAAAGTAAATTGTATCTATACTTACTGAATTAGCTATTTTAACAATATCATCTTTTTGAACTTTTTGTACAATTTCTTTATATTCTTCTGGACTTATTTTATTATTTGATAATTCTTGTCCGAAATAATATGTGATACCTGTATCTTGCTCATCATCAATTAAATCTATTGTTGATATTATCCCTTTTTTAGCATTTTCTATATCTTCTTCTGTAAAGTCTCCTCTTTTCATGTCATCAATTTGCTTTTTTACAATTTCTAATGCTTTTTCATAGTTGCTTATTTCTATTCCACAGTTTATAAATATATTGCTTTTTTGCCTTATATAACTAGAACTTGCAACATATGCTAAATGTGCTTTTTCTCTTACATTTTGGAACATTTTAGAATTCGCTGTTCCACCTAAAATACTGTTATATAATAATGCATCATATTTTTGTTTCTCATTTTCTAACTTAATATCTAATCCTAAAACTAATTTTCCTTGTGTTACATCCATTGATTCTGTGACTACATTTTCTTTTTCTGCATTTTTAGTTGTCAATTTTGGCATTACATAGCTTGGTTCTCTTTCTTGTAAATTTTTGATATTTTCATTTTCTCTGATGATTTCTTCAATATCATCTGGCAATATTCCAGAAACAAGAATATCAATTTTACAATTTTTAATTAACTCTTGATAGTATTCATATAGATTTTTTCCATTTATTGCATCTAAATCTTCAACATATCCGAATTTATATAATCCATATGGCTCATCTTTATACATCTCTTCAATACATCTATTTAAAGCATATCTTGCTTTGTTATCTATTTTTCCTTCTATTCTTTGCTTTATAGTATTTTTTTCTTGCTCTACATATTCTTTTTTGAATTCTCCATTTTCAATATATGGATTAAATACTATTTCAAGTATCTTTTCAAGTGTAGTTTTCAACATTTTTTCCTTTTGTTGTGGAATAAAATCATCATTTATTGTTTCCATATAGAATTTTAAAACTTGATTATCTCCAATTTTATCTAGTCCGCAATCAAAACTTGCTCCATACATTTCTTCCATTTGTTTACTTATTTCTTCTTGTGAAGGCATGTTTTTAGAACCTCTTCTTAAAATTGTTGATATTAATGCATTTTTGGTTACATTTTTTCTTGTTAGTTCTGTTGTTAAAAATACTGCCACTAAATTTGTTTTAAATTTATTTGTATTAAGCTCATGGAATTCTATTCCTTTTTTTATTTCTTTTTCTTGATATTGCATAAATCTTCCTCCTTTTTATTTACTTTCAGTTTTTTACTTTAATATTATTTATTATACACTTATTTTTTAATTTTATAAATTTTATTTACTAGCTAAAACTTTTTTTGCATTCAAAAGTTAAAAAATGAAATTTTATGCAATTAAATGTGTGAATGAAAGAATATTACAAATTCTTAAATTATAAATTAGGAGAATCTCAAACTTGTCTTTGAGAAGTGCCTGATTTATAATGTTAGAATTTGTATATTCTGTAATGTTAACCATTTAATAAGTAAAATTTTATATTTTAACTTAGAGAATATATCATAACTTCTAATAAAAAAATTGGAAGTCTTATGTTATATGTACATCCTTAACTTCCAATCCAATCCTTTTTATTTTCATACTAAAATTTTCTTTTTCTAGCTGCTTCTGATTTTTTCTTTCTCTTTACACTAGGTTTTTCATAGTGTTCTCTTTTACGTACTTCCTGAAGTACTCCATTTCTTGCGCATTGTCTTTTAAATCTTCTTAGTGCGTCTTCTATATTTCCATTATTAACTTTTATTTCTGACATTTTTTATTCCCCTCCTTCCGGTCCATACGAAAAGTGTATGTGGGATAACCCTTCTTAACGCTACTATTATACATTAATGAATTGTTGTTGTCAATAGCCAAATTTCAATAAATCAACCTATTTTCATTTAAATAATCCCGCTATTGCATTAAAAAGTGAATTTTCAAATAATAATTGTCTCATCCATCCATTTGTAAATGGTATATACCATAAAGCCACAAGTACCAATATTACAACTATTATTGTTAATATTAATGCTATAACATCTTTTTTTGTTACCTCTTTTATTTCATCTCTTTTAGGCTTATTTTTGTATAATTCTTTGCACAATTCAACTATTCCACCAAATGAACCAACTTTGTGTTTTTTCATTCTTTCGTTAAAATCTTCTACTTCTTTTTTCTTGTTTTGTCCGTGATTTGTGTGCTTTAGTTTCTTTTTGTATAGTATTATCGTTCTGCTTTTGATTGTATTTTTTATATAATTCTGCTTGTTCTTGTTTTTCTAGTTCAGCATCATATTGTTCTTTCATAAATTCATCTGTTAAAACACTATATGCTTCATTTATTTCTTTTATCTTTTCTTCGGCATAATTTTTCTTTTGTCCAGAATATAAGTCTGGATGATATTTTTTTACTAATACTTTATATGCTTTTTCTATTACTTCTTTCGAGGCTTTTTTATTAACTTCTAATATTTCATAGTAATTTTTCATTGCTATTCCCTACTTCTTCCTTTTTTCTCTGTGGTGTTTTCATTTTATCGCAAAAAAAAGAAAATAGCAATATATTTTTGCTACTTTCCTTTTATTTTTAAGACTATCCATCAATCCTAACAAGAAGAATTTAAGGTCCGTCCCTAAATCCCTAAAAGCAGGGATTTTTAGGACCGTCCCCCTAGTCCCTATTCTCCAAAAATTGCTTCGAATTCGTCTGCATTGATTTTTTCTTTTTCTAGTAATATTCCTGCAACTTGGTGTAGTTTGTCTATATTGTCTGATAGTATTTGTTTTGCTCTGTTATATCCAGTATCTACTATTCTCTTTGTTTCTTCATCTATTACTGCTGCTGTTTCTTCTGAATATTCTTTAGTATGACCAAAGTCTCTTCCTAAAAATACTTCTTCTTGACTAGAACCTAACATTAATGCTCCGATTTTTTCACTCATTCCGTATTTTGTAACCATACTTCTTGCAATTTTTGTTGCTCTTTCTATGTCATTACTTGCTCCTGTTGATATATCATTTAATATTAGGGCTTCTGCAACTCTACCACCTAATAGTGATACGATATTTTCTTCCATTTCTGTTTTTGACATGAACGATTTATCTTCTGTTGGTCTATACATTGTATATCCACCAGCCATTCCTCTTGGTACTATTGATATTTCATGTACTGGGTCTTGTGTTTCTAAGTAATGGCTTACTACTGCATGACCTGCTTCATGATATGCAACTAATTTATTTTCTTTTTCACTTCTTACTTTTGTTTTCTTTTCAGGTCCCATTGTTACTTTTATCATTGCATCTTCGATTTCTCTCATTCCAATTTCATTTAGGTTTCTTCTTGCTGCAAGTAATGCTGCTTCATTTAATATGTTCTCTAAATCTGCTCCTGCAAATCCTGATGTGTTTTTAGCTATGACTTTCAAGTCTACATCATCAGCTAATCTTTTCTTTCTTGAATGTACTTCTAATATTTGTTCTCTTGCTTTTACATCTGGTAATCCTACTACTATTTGTCTATCAAATCTTCCTGCTCTAAGTAACGCTTTATCTAATACATCTGGTCTGTTTGTTGCAGCTAATACTATAACTCCTTCATTTGCTGCAAATCCATCCATTTCAACTAATAATTGGTTTAATGTTTGTTCTCTTTCATCATGTCCTCCACCAAGTCCTGCTCCTCTTTGACGTCCTACTGCATCAATTTCATCTATGAATATGATACATGGTGCATTTTTCTTAGCTTGATCAAATAAGTCTCTTACTCTTGATGCTCCAACACCAACAAACATTTCAACAAAGTCTGAACCACTTATTATGAAGAATGGTACTCCTGCTTCTCCTGCTACTGCTTTTGCTAAAAGTGTTTTACCTGTTCCTGGTTGACCTACTAATAAAACTCCTTTTGGAATTCTAGCTCCCATATCTGTAAATTTCTTTGGATTTTTTAAGAATTGTACTATTTCTTCTAGTTCTTCTTTTTCTTCATCTACTCCTGCTACATCATCAAATGTAATTTTATTTTTATCAGCAGGTGTCATCATTCTGGCTTTGCTTTTTCCAAATGTCATTGTTTTACTTCCTGGATTTCCACTTCCTGCTGTTCCTCCCATCATGAAGAACCAGAATATTAAGAAGATTATTAATAATCCAAATGGTGTTAATAAGCTAAGTACTGTTATAAATATTGATTGAGATTCTTCTTCTAAAGAAAATGCTCCATCTTTTAAGAATTCTTCTACATAACTCATGAAACTTCCCATATCTGGAATATTAACTTCTTTTCTTATTCTATCATCTTTTAATTCAACTGTAGCTGTTGTTCCATCTGAATTTATTTGAATTGACTCTACATTTCCTGCATTAATATTTGTAATTAATTCAGAATATTGTAGTTTTGATTCACTGTTTTCTACAATTGAAGATAAGACTACTATGAATATTACCCCTATTATTAACCACATTGCTAAAGTTTTAATACCGTTTTTCAAATTAATTCCTCCTTATGTTTTGTTTTTCATATTGCTTTTATAACATATCACTTTTATTTTTTCAATACTTTTTTTATGACTTTTTTGTGACATTTCAATGGTTGTAGCGTTTTTCATTACGGATTTCTACACTTGACTCATGAAGTAAATCTTATGATTTTTTATCAATATTTTTATTTTTTTATTTGGAGTCAAGTATTTGTTACCTATATTGTTACTACATAATTTTATTATATCTTCTATATGTATCTTTTCCAAACCTTTGGAATTCCCAAAAAGTCTTGTTATAGTATATAATATAACCCTTGATTTTATTACTTTTTCTTGAAGATTAAATGTTTTTAAATCTAATTGTATTTCTTTTTCATTTTCACTAATTAATATCTCTTCATATATCTTTTGAACTTGCTTGTCCATGTAATCTTCTTCTTCTGCAACTAGATTTGATAATCTATCAATTGTTTGGATTAGATTTGGATTAAATTCCTTTTGAATATACGGAATTAATAGATTTCTTACTTTATTTCTTGTATATTCATTTTCAAAATTTGTTTTATCAATTCTAGGTTGCAAATTTTTTTCATTACAATATTCTTCAATTTCGTTTCTTTCACATTCAATTAATGGTCTTATATATTTTGCTCTTTTAGGCTCAATTCCTTTCAATCCATTTATTCCACTACCTCTTAGTATATGCATTAAAACTGTTTCAACTTTGTCATTTTTGTTATGTGCAATTGCAATTTTTTGTGCATTTGTTTTTTCTAAAATTTCATCAAAAAAATCATATCTTGCTCTTCTTCCTGCTTCTTCTAATCCTATTTTATTATTATTAGCCATTTTTTGAACATCTATACTTTTTGAATAAAATTCTATTTGATTTTCTTCACAATATTTTTTAACATATTTTTCGTCTTCTTCCGCTTCTTTTCTAATCATATGATTAACATGTGCAACTACTATTTCAAAGTTCATATCTATTTTTTCGTCGTTTTTTATATCCTTTAATATATCAAGCATGCAAATAGAATCTGGTCCTCCAGATACTGCTAAAACTACTTTTTCTCCGTTTTCTATCATGTTATATTTTTTTATTGTTTCTAAAATTTTATTTTTCATTTATTCCTCTTTTCTTTTTTCCCTTTTCTTAATAAGCAATCTATAACTTATAAAATCATCTACTAAAATACGTATTACTGCAATTACAGGTACAGCTAAGAACATTCCCAATATTCCAAAATATGCTCCTCCAACAGTTACTGCAAATAAAACTAATAATGGACTGATTTTTAATGATTGACCTACAATCTTAGGATTAATTATATTTGCATCAATCTGTTGTAATACAATAGTTACGATAAGCATCCATATTGCTTGACTAAGACCTCCAGTTATTAAAGTAATCAACGCTGAAATTACCGTAGCAATTATTGCTCCAACAAAAGGTATCATATTAAATAGTCCTATAAAGAATCCAAGTAATGGAGCATATTTAACTCCCATAATTGTTAATGCTATAGTAATTAAAGTACCAACTACTACTGCATCTAAAAATTGGCTAGCAATAAATTTAAAGAATACTTCATTTGAGCTATTAAAATATTTATTTACATTTTTATATGTTCTCTCTTTAAACATAGCAGATGCTACTCTTTTCAAAAATGCTATAATTTTTGTTCTTTCTGCCAATATGTATATAGAAACAATTAATGTAACAAATATATCAACAACACCTGTAACTGCTTGAAATGCTGTCATTACATATCCTATTAACTTCTCCATTTGGAAATATTGTTTGATATCTATATGTTGTATACTTTGAATTGCATCATCTACTATTTCACTTTTTAATATTGAATTCTCTGGCAAAGCATTATATCTATCAATTGCTGTTTCATAATAACTTTGAATATTATTTAAAAAGTCTGTTACACTTTCTATTACAACAGGTAATATAACTCCTATTAAAATTACAAATATTAGAAAAACTATTAAATATACTGTTATTATACTTAAAATCCTTGCTCTTTTCTTTGCAAACTTTGATTTAGACTTTGAAAAAAATCTTTCTATTTTTCTACATGGCATATATAGCAAATATGCTATAAAAATACCTGCTAGAAATGGAGCTATTATATCAAAAAATCTTCCTAAAACTCCCATTACTGCATCAAAATTATTAAAGATATTATATACTACAATTATTGCAAAACCTAGCAAAAACCAGTATAACCACTTTTTCCAATCACTTTTTATTTTCTCCACTAAACTTCATTCCTTTCTTTTTTGTACAAAAGTGCCGTCCCTAAACTATCCAAAAATGGTCAGTCCGAACCTGTCCCCAAACTAACCACAAGTCCTACTGGGCAATGGTCACTTCCCATCACTTCTGGATAAATTGTTGCTTCTTTTATTCTGTCCTTTATATCTTTTGATACTATAAAATAGTCAATTCTCCATCCTACATTTTTTTCTCTTGCTTTTCCCATATATGACCACCAACTATATTGTTCTTCTTTATCTGGATATAGATAGCGAAAACTATCTACAAATCCTGCATTTAATAGTTCTGTCATCTTTGCTCTTTCTTCATCTGTAAATCCTGCATTTCCTCTATTTGTTTTTGGATTTTTTAAGTCTATTTCTTCATGTGCCACATTTAAGTCTCCACACATTATTACTGGCTTTGTTTCATTTAACTTTAATAAATATTTTCTTATTTCATCTTCCCATATTTGTCTATAATCTAGTCTCTCTAATTCTCTTTTTGAGTTTGGTGTATAGATGTTTACCATATAAAAATCTTCGAATTCAAGTGTTATAACTCTTCCTTCTTTATCATGTTCTTCAATTCCTATTCCATATCTAACTGATAATGGATTTATTTTTGTGAAGATTGCTGTTCCTGAGTATCCTTTTCTTTCAGCACTATTCCAAAAACTTTTATACCCTTCAAATTCTAATTCTATTTGCCCTTCTTGACATTTTGTTTCTTGTATACAAAATATGTCTGCATCTATTTCTTTAAAGAATTCTTTGAATCCTTTATTTACACATGCTCTTATTCCATTTACATTCCATGATATTAGTTTCATTTTTTATTCCTTTCCATCTTTATAAATTTTCAAACAATTCTTTAATATATAAGTCTCTATTTTTTAATTCGTTGTTTTTTTCTTGTAATAAATTCTCAAAAAACATTACTAAATAATCAAATGTTGGATAAATTCCTTTTGGAATATTTCCATAATTACTTCTAACTAAGGCATTTCTAAAATATAAGCTATGTTCTTTAAACATATCATTATTAACATCAAATCCCATATTGTTAAGGTATTTTTCAATAAATACCGCTGTTGTTCTAGTATTTCCCTCTCCAAAAGGATGTACTTGCCAAATACTTGAAGTAAATTTTGCAATATGCTTTATTAATTCATCATTGTTTAGTGTAGAATAATCAAATTCTTTTTCTTCTTTAAAATCATAGTCAAAATAACTTTCAATATCTTGATAATTTACATATTTAACAGTCTCTCCATTTAGGATGTCCTCTTTTTTAGTAATATTATAATTTCTGTAATTACCAGCGAAGTCATAAATATCTTTAAACAAATATTTATGGATATTTTTTAGAGTAATAGGACTAAAACCAAAACTTTTATCTTCCAACAATTGAGCTATTCTTAAAGATACTAAATCACATTCTTTTTCTTTTTGAATTTTTATATTATTAGGATCTTGTGTTTCGTAATATGTTTTTAATAAATTCTCTACTTCATAGTATTTTAATTCTCCATTGATATTTTTTTGAGATAAGTCTAACAAATATTTAGAAGGTTCTAAGTTGTCAACCTTATTTAATCCAATACCTGTATCCCAATATTCTTGTTTCTTTTCAGTATCAGTTATCTCATTTTCTATTATATAATTTTCTTCATTTGACATGTAAAAACCTCCCAAATTTTTCTTTATACTACTTTTATATTATAGTCTAAAAATGCTCATATTTCAAGATAAAACTTGAAATATGAGCATTTTATTCTCCATATTTTAGTTAACTACACTTACTGTCATATATCTAACTCCCCATTGCAAAGCTTCTGCGTGTGAATTAACGAATATGTCTATTTTGTTACCATTTATTGCACCACCTCTATCTTCAACAGTATAGATGTGACCTCCTATATTTAATTTTGTTCCAAATGCGAATTTACTTGATGCTGCAACAGTTCTTCCTGCTGTTGCTTTTGTTCCTGAAGCTGTTCTTCCTGTTGATTTTCCACAGCATTTACTACAAGGACAATATGCTGTAATTTTATAAGTTGTTCCTCCTGTAGTAGATGTTGAAGATGTTCTTGGTAATGCTGAAGACCTTGATGTTTGAACTTTTTGAACTTGAACTATTCTATCAACTGGTTCTGTTATAACTACTTCAGATATTACTGTTTTTTCAATTTCTACATCATTTTGATATTTAACTTTGTAAGTTACTTCTTTTAAACCATCTTTTCCTTGTTGTAGAACTTTATTTGTTGTTCCTGTAGTTGCATTTGTTGTATTTTTTGTAACTGTTTCATAAGGTATTGTCACTTGTTCTACAACTATCTTTTCAGTAACAGGTGCATAATTTTCTAATAATTGGTCTAATGATGTTTCTACACCCTCTTCTGAAATTTGTGCAATTTGCACCTCATTATATGATTTATCAGTTATTTTTATTGTTTCTCCTGCTGCAATTTCACTATCTAAGTCTGGTATTGTTTTTTGATTATCTTCTAAAATTATATTATTTTCTTCTAATATGTCTGATACTTTTGTTTTTGATGTTAATGCTGTCATTTCATATCCATTTTGAAGTACTATCTTAACATCATTTAATTGTGTATTTACTGCCATAACTCCTATTCCTGATATTAAAATAAGAATTATACTTATACAGATGATTTTCATTATAGAAATTGAAGCTTTTTCTTCTCTTTTCATATAAATTAATTACCTCCTTTTTGGCAACAAGTATATTATACTATTTTTTTCTTTTTTTGTCAAATTTTGAGATTTTTTCGCCGCAAAATACTTTGTCCGTAAAGAAAGATGTATTTTTTGCTTTATATTATTTTATGCATTTGATTTCTCATTTATTACAGAATCTTCACTAAATTTTCACATAATTATTGTATAAAAAAAATTAATATGTTATCATAATTTTGTATATAATAATAAATATAGAATAGATTGGAGGAAAAAACATGATTGGTTGGATAATATTAGCCATTGTAGTTATTTTAGTAATCGCAGTAATTGCTATGTATAACAGTTTAGTTCAAGCAAGAATAAAAGTAGACAACGCTTGGAGTCAAATTGATGTACAATTACAAAGGAGATTTGATTTAATACCTAATTTTGTTGAAACAGTAAAAGGCTACATGACACATGAAAAAGAAACATTCGAAAAAATCACAGATTTAAGAAGTTCTTGGTCAGAAACACAAACTGTAGCTGAAAAAGCAAATTTAGATAATGAATTATCAACTGCTTTAAAAACAATTATGGCTGTTGCTGAAAACTACCCAGATTTAAAAGCTAATCAAAACTTCTCAGAACTATCAGAAGAATTAAGAAATACGGAAAACAAAATATCTTTTTCAAGACAATTTTACAATGATACTGTCACAATGTATAACACAAAATTAGAAGTTTTCCCTTCTAATATAATCGCAAACATATTCAAATTCAAAGCTCGCGAATTATTCACAACTGAAAGCGATGAAGCTAGAAAAAATGTAAAAGTTAGCTTTTAATGAAAGGAATTTACAAAATGTTTAGAAATATAAGGAAAAACAAAATAGAATCTGGAATAATTGTAGCAATTTTTATAATCGTTATAACATTAATTGTATATTATATTTGTCATGCATTAAGATTAGGAAGTTTATCAATTGTAATCGCTTTAGTATTCTCAATTGCAACTGCTTGGGGATCATATTACTACAGTGATAAAATCGTACTTTCAGTAAATAGAGCTAGACCAGCAACTAAAGAAGAAGACTTAAAATTAGTTAATATCTTAGATTCTTTAATGGTTGCATCTGGTTTAGAATACAAACCTAGATTATATGTAGTTGATGACCCACAACCAAATGCTTTTGCAACTGGTAGAAATCCTAAAAATGCAGTAGTATGTGTCACAACTGGTTTATTAGAAAAATTAGACTACTACGAATTAGAAGGCGTTGTAGCTCATGAGTTAAGCCATATCAAAAATTATGATATTCTTTTAAGTTGTGTAGTTTCTGTTATGGTAGGATTTATTGTAATGCTAGCAGATTTATTTTCTAGATTTTTATTCTGGGGAGGAATTGGAGATAGAGATAGTGATAGTAAAGGAAATGGAATTTTAATGTTAATTGGACTTATTTTCTTGATTTTATCACCTATATTTGGTTCTCTAATGCAACTTGCATTATCAAGAAAAAGAGAATTTTTAGCTGATAGCACTGCAGTTGAATTTACTAGGAATCCAGAAGGATTGATTTCAGCTTTGCAAAAACTTGACGCAGATGAAAATCAATTACAAACTGCAAATAGCGCAACTGCTAATATGTATATTGTAAATCCATTTAAGAAAAATACTAAAGAAGGCAAGAAAAAATCTTCTAGCATTTGGTCTACTCACCCAAGCATAGAAGATAGAATCGAAGCCTTAAGAAATTTAAATTAGTGATGCGCACTAAACAGATTCATCGCATTATCATATGTAATTTTTGCCACTTCTTCTAGTGGCATTTTTTTAACTTCTGCTATTTTTTGTGCCATAAACTTTACATTTCTAGAATCATTTCTTTTTCCTCTTAATGGTTCTGGTGAAAGGTATGGACTATCTGTTTCTATTAACATTTTATCATTTGGTACTATTTCGATTATTTCAGATGCATTTTTTGAGTTTTTAAAAGTTATTGGTCCTGCAAATGATATATAAAATCCCAATTTTAAAGCTTCTTTTACAAGTTCTCTATTTAATGGACAACAATGAAATACTCCTTTTTTCAAAGCTTCATTCTCTTTTAATATTTGAAGTGTATCCATTACTGCTTCTCTTGTATGAATTACTATCGGCAATTGTAGTTCATTTGCTAATTCAATTTGTTTAATAAAAGCTTTTTGTTGCAATTCTCTTCTTTGTAAATCTTTTTCCCAATAATAATCTAAACCTATTTCACCAATTGCAACAACCTTTGAATTATCTGTCGCAATCTGCTTTATTTCGCTTATGTTTTTCCACAATTCTTCTTCAGTTTGTGGAATATCATTTGGTGAAATACCACATGTTGCATAAATAAAATCATATTTTTTTGATAATTCTGCTGCTTTTTTTGAACCTTCTAAACTATATCCTGCACTTATTAGCCTTGTAACTCCACTCATTTTTATTTTATCTATAATTTCTTCTCTGTCCTCATCAAATCTTTCATCATCCAAATGTGCATGACTATCGAAAAACTCGACTGTTTTATTGCTTTCCTTAATTAAGTTCACAACTACCATTCTCCTTTATTTTTATTTCATGATGATGTGTCCCTAAAAGGACAAAAATGTCCAAACGGAAACGTCCCTAAATGGACATTACTACCATTGCTACAGCATACTCCTTACAATGCGAGATACTAATATCTATATTTTCCTTTTGAACTCCCTTGACTTTAACTTGTGGCCTTCCTTGCTTATCATTTAAAATCTCCATGTCTTTCCAACCTATTTCATACTTATCATTTAATTCTTTTGAAATTGCTTTAAATATCGCCTCTTTTGCAGCAAATCTTGCAGCATAATGCTGATATTTTTGACCTTTCTTGCTTTCACAATATTCGATTTCTTTTTGTGTATAAACTCGATTTAGAAATTTTTCGCCTAATTCTTCTATACTTTTCTTAATTCGATTTATTTCAATTATATCTGTTCCACAAGTTATCTGCATTTTTTTCTCCTTCTTCAGAAAAAGTTTCACGATAATGAAACTTTTCTTTTGTTTTATATTAAAATTTATTATTCTAAATTGCTATTATTTATTATTTGTTAAAACCACAAAATTTAAAATATTAAGTATTAATGAAACTACTAATATTACAGAAATTAGTATTAATGAATTTTTATTTCTTTCAATATTTAATTCTTTATATAATACATCATATTTATTTTTCACTTCACCATACAATTTTTCTAATTCAAATACTTCTTGTAATTTGTGATTTAACAATGTACCTGTTTCATCATCAGTTATTTCTTGAATCCACATTTTCTTAGTAAATTCTATAAATTTTCTTCTAGTTTTCTTAATATTTTTTCCATTTTTAAAATCATTTTCAAGTTTCTTTAAATATATTTTCTTATACAAATTAATGATATATGTATAGAAATATTGATTTTCGTATTCTTCCGGCAAAATAGTATAATTATTCATATCACTTGTTGAAGAAAACAATGTCATTCCTAATTTAGTCAATCCCAATTTTGCATACTTCCACTTTGAAAATGTCTCTACCTTTTCACTATCTAGTTCTCTACTATTATCTGCTGGCAATATACTTGCATATTTATTGAAATAGTATTGAATATTTTCAAATTGAGTATTAGGATTCCATGCTTCTTGGTCTATACAAACATAAGAATATGTTAAAAATCTTTCTGTATCTATATTTAATTTTAATGCTTCAGACTTTCCTCCTGTAATTTTTCTGATAAAATCTCTAAAACTTTGTGTAGTTGCAAAACTATCTGTTTGTATTGAGATATTATCATAATTTTCTAAATCTGATAATTCATTATTAATATTTCTAAATTTGTAATTAAAATTTAATACATTTGAAAATTTTTCATATTCATCTAAAGTTGTTTTTATTACCAAAAATGCTATTCCAGTTTGAAAACATATAACTTCAATTTTTTGTATTTTGAAGAATATTCCTGATTTGTCTTGTACTTTTGCCTGAATATCCTTTTTCAAATGATATTCAAATATATTACATTGATATTTGGCCAAAAGCGCTGCTCTTGTTTCAATTGGTAATTCTTCTAATTGTTTTATTTTCTCATTGCCCATACTAAAACTTGAAAATATAAATTCTCTTGCCTTAGGCAAAAAATATTTATACATCTTAAAATCTTTTTCTTTTTGAAAAATTTTCAATTTACAATTCTCGTCTTTTAACATTTTCAAAATGTATTTTTGATATTGTCCATTTTTTATTATAAACGGATGAATAAAATACGTATATTGGTAGTTCGTCTTTAGTTCCACAATTATCACCTTCTCTTTTGATTCTATTATTATAATTATTTTTCAACTACTATAATTGGTTGTAATAATTCATATTAAGATCCTTTCCATAATGCCATCTACCTATAAAATCAATTGTCAAATAATCATCTAAATTATAAGTAGGCTCTTGAATTACTGTACCCTTATCATCAATACTGCCCCATTTTCCGTCTTTCTTTACTGCTGCATATCCAAAATTATTTTGTGAAGTCGCATCATCATAAATATAATCTACAACAACATTTCCATCTTTATCAACAAAACCATATTTTCCGTCTTTTTTGCTCAAAAATAATGTACGAGTTTTAAATATATCTGATTCTTTTTTCTCATTAAATGAAAAATCATAATATTTGTTTTCGTCATTTTGTCTTAATTCAAAATATCCATCTACTTCATTAACATCAATTAAAATACCAGTTTGT
The DNA here is from genome assembly GCA_946487895.1 of uncultured Clostridium sp. Taxonomy (GTDB): domain Bacteria; phylum Bacillota; class Clostridia; order TANB77; family CAG-508; genus CAG-269. The sequence goes on along the minus strand of CAMLUO010000004.1, from coordinate 51,014 downwards.
TTTACTTCAAAGTTCCCATTAATTATTGTATTATTAAAGTTTTCATCTTCTCCTACATACAAATCTGCTTTTTCATAATAATTTAGACTTTGATATGTAAATCCTAATTTCTCAGCACCTGTCAAATCAATTATGCCATATTTTCCACCTTGTTCAGCAATAAGTATTCCTGTTTTTGCTTCTTTTAAATCGTCATATGCTGGATATAATGTAACTTCTCCTGACATATTCATAATTCCATATTTTTCATCTTGCTTAAATATTACACCATTTTCTTCATTTTTTAATATTGCTGTAATTTCATCAAACCCTGTTGTTAAAACATCTGTACCATCTTTTCTAATTAATTTTTCTGTTTCACTTTGTTGTACAACATAATAATTGGTTGTATAAACATCTTTTATTTCATCATAATTTGGTTCTAAAACTACTTGATTGTTATTTCCTATAATTCCATATTTGCCTTCATCATTTTGAACTAAATAATTTGTTGTATCATCAGCTTTTAATGTTCTTATATCAGTATATTGTGCTGATATTAGTTCTTTCCCTTGAACATCTAAAAGTCCAAACTTTCCGTCCTTTTGCACTTTTATTACATCTTGTTTTCCTTCTAAAGTAGAAATTGCATCATATTGACAAGGTTGTAACTCATTTCCGTCTAAATCTATAAGCCCGTATTTACCATCTTTTTGTACTTTTAGAGCATTATTTATATAACTTACTTGTCCATTTCTATCAACTACTTGTAATGGTTCTATTTGATTATATTGTGTGAATATTTCTTCATTCTTACTATTTAAAGCCTTTGTACTGTATTCTCCTGTTTCATAATTTACATCAAAAGTACATAAAAATACGTCTTTTTTGCTATTTGGAACTACCATCATTTCTTCATATGATGGGTCTATTATTACCGCTCCTGTTGAATCAATGATTCCCCATTTATTATTTTGAAATGCTGCAAAGTAGTCCTTACTTGTTATTCTAGTTTGTTCTTCATCTTTCGCAAATAGCCCTCTTATCATGAATATGAACATTATTAATACTACAAATGCTATTATTACTGCAAAAACTTTTTTTAAATTTAGTTTTGGTTCTTCGTATCTCTTTCCTCTGCTCAAATTATTTGCCTCCTTTTCTAGCAACTAAAATATATCATAAAATCGTGTTCAACACAATAGAAAATATTAGAAAAAAGGGATTTTACATCCCTTCAGTTCTAAAAATTTTCATCTAATAAAAAATCTATTAAATTTACATGTTTTATACCGTTATATTCATATGTTAATTTATCTAGTGTAATTACATATTTAGGATAATTATCATTTATAACATCATAAGCTCCAAATTCTCTTTTTTTAGTATCTTCATTAGGTATACTATATGCAACTTGTACATAAATTTTTTTATTTGGTTTTGTTGCAACAAAGTCTATTTCACCCTTTTTAGTTTTTCCTATATAAACATCATATCCTTTAATAATTAATTCATTATATACAATATTTTCAATAGCATATGATTTATCAATTTCAGTATTAGTATTTTTTATTTGTGCTATTCCTAAATCTGTAACATAATATTTATTTAACGTTTTTAAAACCGCCCTACCATGTACATCATATCTATACACTTTTCTAATTAATAAAGACTTACAAAGTGCATCTAAATATGAATATATAGTCAATGTAGAAACATCTCTTCCTTCATTTTTCAAAAAATTCATAATATTTTCAGCTGAAAATTCTCTACCTATTGTATCTATCACATACTGCAAAATTAAGTTGAACAGAGATGTATCCCTTATTTTTAATCTTTCAACAACATCCCTTAATATTATTGAATCAAATACTCCATATAAATAGTTTTTTATTGCTTCTTCTCTTTTAAAATCGAATCTATTTGGAAGACTCCCCCACTTCATATAATCTTCAAATATTTCATCTGTTGATTTACTTTTCCCTAATAACTCCAATACTTCTTTATATGATAATGGATTTATTCTAAAACTTACATACCTTCCAGAAAGAACTGTTGATAATTCTTCCGATAAAAGTCTACTATTTGATCCAGTAATAAATATACTAACATTTTGAGAAGCCCTTAACGAATTTATAACCTTTTCAAAATTATCAACATTTTGTATTTCATCAAAAAATAAATAGTGTAATTCACCATCTTTGATTCTATTTTTTACATATTTATTTAACTCTTTATAATCTGTTAAGCTCTCAAACTCGATAAATTCAAAATTTATATAAATTATATGTTCATTATCTATGCCTTGTTCTTTTAGTTCCTGTATAATTTGCTCTAATATGATAGATTTTCCACATCTACGAATTCCAACTAGAATTTTTATTAAGTTACTATTATAAAAATCTCTTATTTCTTTTAAATATATCTCTCTTTTTAACATTTTTATCACCTATAAATATTATACAATTAGGTTGTACTTCTGTCAAGTTATTTTTATATATAAAAATAACTTTTGGTTTTATATTTTTATTTTTTGATATAAAAATAAAAACAGTCTAATAAGTAAAATAAAAAATTTGAAGGTCCGTCCCTAAATCCCTAAAAAGAGGGATTTTTAGGACCGTCCCCCTAATCCCTCTTCTTAAATTTACATACTATTATGCTCATGTCATCTTTTATTACTCCAAAGTTGTTGTCTATTGCTTCATTTAATATTAAGTCTGCTATTTTTCCTGTATTTGTTGTTTCTATGTCTTCTAATAAGTATTTTAACCATAAATCTTTATTTTTGTATTCTATGTTTGCATCTAATATTCCGTCTGTACACATCAATAAAATGTCTCCTGAGTTTATGTCATAGTCAAATGTTTGTATATTTCCTTTTTCGATTATTCCTGTTGGTAATGAGTTTGCTTTTATTATTTGTACTCTTTTATTGTTTTTTATGTATGTTGGACATGCTCCACTTTTGATAAATTCTATATTTCCTTTATATAGATCCACAATTGCTATATCTAATGTTGCAAATACTTCATTATCTTGATTTATTAATGATGAGTTTATTAAGTCTAATGATGTTTTTTTATCAAATCCTGATAATAGTAAATTTTCTAGCATTTTTAATGCTTGTGTACTGCTTTTTTTAGCTTGATTTCCTGTTCCCATTCCGTCACTTATTGCAACTAAGTATTTTCCATCTTTTAGTCTTATATTTAATATACTATCTCCTGATACTTCACTTTTTGATTTTGTCGCCATACTATTTCCAATTGCCATTTCAAATTTATCATCTGATAAAAATGTGTATTTTGTTCCAACACTTGTTTCGTCATTTAATACTATTTTTTCTTCTAAACTCTTTGTTAATAGCTTTTCAATTAATTCTATCTTTGCTGTTTCTAATATCTCTTTTGCATATATTGTAACAAAAAATCTATCTTGTTTTTGTATTGATATTTCTTCTACTTGTATATCTTTTTGTTTTAAAAGTTCTGTTATTTCTATTGTTTCTTTTTGATAATTTTCATTTTTTCCGTTTGCTTCTTCTTGTATTTCTTGTTTCATTCCTTTTGCCATTTTTTCAATGGCTTTTGACATTGCTGTTAATTGATTTCCTATATTTTTTTGGTTTTGTTCTATCTTTTTTCTCCATATAAAGTCATTTTTGCTAACTTTATATGAAATATTTATTAATGTAATCATTTGAGAAATATTATCTTCTAAATATTGACTAACCTCTTTGTCCTCAAATCCTACAACATAACTATTACAATCTGCAAATATTTGTAACAATGCTTTTCTGTCTATTTCTTGTTTATCTAATAGATACTCAAAAATCTTTTTTGTAATTTCACTTTCTGGATTTGCTATGTCATCATATAACATATTTTCTTTATATGGCTCTAGATTATTTAATAATTCAGTCATAAATATTTCTTGATTTTTTTCATTTATTTCTACATCACTTGCATCTTTAATGTTTCCTTTATATGATGTTGCCATTTCTTTTATTGCATCTGATACATGTGTTAAATTTTCTGCAACTTCTTTACTTTTATTTAATGCTCCATTTGGTGTGACTGGTAAAAATTTTGAATTTCCTATAAATTCTTCTAAATCTATTTGGAAATTTTTTGGTAATAAAAGTAATCCAATTGATGCTGCTAATATTTCTTTAAAATATATTAGTTCTACAGTATATCCATTTGAAACATATGCAAGTAATACATTTCCTAGTGCAAATCCTATTATTACTCCAATTTTTCCTAGCTTATTAAATATTCCTGCAAGCATTCCTGATATTGCATATGCTGCTATCATGATTGGCTCTGAACCTGTTATTACTCCTAAAGTAACTCCTATTGTTACTCCAGAGGTTGTCCCAACTAGAATTCCATTTTTCCATCCTAATGCCATTACTATAAATATACTTAAGATATTTCTAATATTAAATCCTACTACGTTAAAATCTCCAAATGCTCCTACGGAAATTGCAAGTAACAAACTTGCTCCCATTAATTCTTCGATTGAAAATGCCTTTTTTTGTCTGAAGTCTTGCAACACTACAATAGAATTTACAAATATTTTATAAAATACCATTGCAATTATTGCTACCGTAATTCCTGATAATATATCATAAAGTGTAAATCCTGAAATTGCATATTTTGCAATTTGTATTATGATTGTTGCTAAAAATATATTTTTTCCTATTCTTATTTTTTCATTTCTTTCATTTTCGTTATATCTTGGCTTAAATATGAAAAGAGATACTACTAGAACTAATGTTGTTAAAAAGTATTCTAATGCCCCTCCTACTCCAAATTTAATACCATTTCCTACTAATGAAATTAGTACAATTCCAAGTACAGGTACAGATGAACTTAAACACGCCCCCAACAAACTAATACTAAATACTGAAAAGTCCCATCCTATACTTACTAATGATACTAATAATGATACTATATATATTAATATATTTTTCTTTGTAAATACATTTGAAAAAATATTTACTCCGCTTTTTACTTCTTTTTTTCCTTCATTTACATTTATTGCATTTCCATCCATATTTTGAAACATCCTTACCACCTCTTTGTTTTTGTTAAGCTTATTTTACTACTTGTCCTTTGTGGTTTTTGTCTTTTTTGGTAACCTAATTCAAAAAAGTTTTTTACATTTTTTTATGTTTTTTTAAGAGGTTTTCCTTTATTTCTTTTATTTACTCTTTTTACGTTTTTTATTTTATTACATATTGTCGAAAAAAGCAAGGATAAATCTTGCTTCATAAGAAAAAAGCTACTGAAAATCATTTCAATAGCTTTTTCCTCTATTTAATCACATATTTCCTGATTAGGATTATTCCTGCAACTAGTATTCCTAGTGAACTTATTGCTAATAAGATATATGCAACATAATTTGTTGTTAATCCTGTTGGTGGTAATATTACTAAGCTTTCTGATGTTGAGTTGTCCAACTCTGATGTGCTTGAATCGCTTGGATTATAGTTTCCTGGTGTTGTTATTAATGTTCCTCCACCATTATTCTTGATTACTCTAATTATTTCCGCATTATTTTCTAGGAATGTTTCATCTCCTGTATTAGACAATAATTTATATCCACTTAATGCAACTTCTATACTTGATGTATTATTCATTCCAGCAATTTCTATTCCTAATGGAACTAACACTTGATCTGCTGCATCATCTGTTGTTATTACTCTACTTGTTCCTGATAAAATATCTTCTAGGCTTTCTGATAATAGTCCTGTATCTATTAACTGTGATTTTCTATTCTCTTGTGCTATTGAGTCCCATACAGCATTTTCGCTCATATCTGTTGCTAAATTATTATCTAAGTAATCTATTATTAGTCCAGGTTGTAATGTTACTAATTTACTTCCGTCTTCTCCATTTCCTGCTCCATACATATAGAACTCTTCTGTTTGATATTCTAATTCACTTATGTTTGTTATTTCTAAACCGTATTCTATCTCTACTGTTGCACTTTGTATAATTTCTTGGTCTACTTCTATTCTTACCATTCCATTTGCTCCTGGTGAAGATGGTGTTACTACAACATATTGTGCCTGATCTACTAATTGTCCATCTTCTAATTTTGCATTTACTAATACATTTCCATTTGCAAGTGTAATTCTTGCTGCTGTTATATGTTTATTTAATTGTAATACTTGTCTTGCCCTTTCTATTATTCCAAAGTCAACACTATTGATTCTATTTACTGTGTCTTCACTATAATTTGTTGTATTACCCCCTGCATTTGTTATGCCATCTGCTGTATCTCCATATTCTAAATATACTGTGAAGTTTTGTGTATTAGAATTCATTTGTGTATTTGTATATTTTTCTTCTGTTGAAGTAGAGTCATATGTATTTTCAAGTTTTTGTTTTTCACTATATGTTATTTCCCCTGTTTCTGAATCTATTGCAAGTCTTGTATCATAATCATCTACTGCATCTGATGCTCTAATTTCTGTATTAGATGAATTATTCCACTCTAGTCCTGGATAATTTCTCTTGAAGTTATCATTATACCATTTTTCATTTGTTCCTTTTGCATTCCATACATCTTCATCTACTACTGTACTCTTATAGTTTTGTACATTAACAATTTCTTCTTCTCCACTATCTAGAGTATATGTTGAATTTAGTCCTGCACCATCAACATTTCCGCCCCAAGTGTATTGTACTTCATATTCTCCTGGTATAAATCCATCAAGTGTATATTCTCCATTTTCATTTGTATATGTTACTGCATCTTCATATTGTTTACTTGATTCATTATATACCTGAGCTATATTTCCATCTTGGTCTACTAATGTTACTTTTACATTTTCTATTCCTTTTTCATCATCATCATATTGTCCATTTCCTTGTCTTGCAACTGCAGTATGTACTTGTTGTCCATCATCTAGTGGATTCTCATCTGTGTCTAAGAATACTTTTCCATTTACTTCTCTTGATTGTTGTAATACTAATAACATTCCTGGTGCCTTGTCTGTATCATCTTCCCATGTTGTTCTATCATTGATGTCTGTATTTCCCGGTTGTGAATCTTTGTCAATTCCGGCATATACCTCTTTTACACCATTCTCGTTTGTTTTTGTCATTCCATATTTTTTGATTTCTGTAATATTATCTAATTTAGAATTTTCACTGTCGCTATTTTCTACAATTTGTATAATATCACTTCTATTTACTTGTAGTTGTACATAAATATATTTTTCTTCTAATGGACTTAGTTCAAATATTGCCCTGTTGCTTCCTCCTATTGTCATTTTCTTATACTCACTATTTACATTTGTTGGTGATGTATAGTTAGTAATTTGTGTTCCTGATTTTATACTTCCATCAGCATTTATATCTGTTCCTATTGCTATTAAATTGTATTTTGCATCAAAGTAATCATCTAATTCGTAAATAACTGCATTTAGTCCTGTTGAATTATTTCTTACTCCTATCTTATATGTTAGATATACTGATAATGGATCTCCTTGATCTCCTGTATAGTACACATCTGATGCATATAGTGCTCTTGAATATGACATTTCTGCATATTTTTCCTCGAATTTCACTTGTGGATCTAATTCATGTCCACTTACTCCGTTACTATTTTCTGCCCATAAATCTGGATTAAATCTGTCTCCATATTTATATACGTGTTGTGTTCCAACTATACTTACTGTTGCACTCTCTATATCTTTTACTACAGATAAGTCTGGCATTTCTCTTTTCTTTAATCCTAAGTTTATTCCAGATGTGAATGTTGTTCCAATCTCTGTTGTTCCATTTTGTCTTATGCTATCTGCACTTATTATGTCTGACAAGTATCCGCTTCTTCCTACTGATCTATATGCATTATATGTTGAAGATGAAATTAAATATTTACTTGCCACACCATTTACTGGATAATATGTTCTATATTCGTCAGGTGTCATATAGTTTACTTGTGATGCATCATATCCATATTGATATGTTCCTTCATAATCAATCACACTCTTATAATCTTCTGTATTATATCTTATATCATTTGTCTTAGTTCCACTGCTATTATTTGATTGTCCTGTTGTTATTTGAGCAAATTCTCCATTAAATGACGTTCTATTGTCTCCTTCTATTGCTTTTGTTCCTCTATTATTTGATATGTTTATTATATCTACTGATTCATATGCCATACCATTATATGAGAATTCTATATAGTATCTACCCAAGTTATCTATTAAAACATTATTTAATGTATATTTTCCACTTGAGTTTGTTCTAACTTCTTGTACAGTAGAACCATTACTATCTTTTAGTCTGACTACTATGTTATTTAACAATTTGTCGTTTTTATCATCATTTATAGCCTGATATAATTGGTTTGCATCTTGATTTTTTCCGTCATCCCAAGCTATATCTTCCCATACATAACCTGAAATTTTTACATATTTTCTCCTATTTTTTACTGTTAATAGATCATATTTTCCTGAAGCACTTGCACTCGTATTACTTGAAGTTTGCCTATTAATATATATACTTGATGTTGCTCCTGTTCCACTGCCTTTATTACTTGACCAAGATATATAACTACTCTCCAATTCATATCCATAATAATTATCTCCTAGTGATGTTTCTACTACTTGATATGTATCAACTTTCATATTATATATTTCTATTATTCCATTACTATTTGTCACAAATTCTGTTGCACTATTTACATTTGTTGTTGTTTGCATACTTCCTAAATGTATTGTTCCTGTAACTCTTGATTGTGTTCTTCCACTAGAATCTACTGCTATTATATATTGTCCAGCAGAATTTTTAATTTTAAAGCTTATTCCAGCCATTGCAGAAGAATTCGTTGCATCTACCTTTTTGATTCTCATGTTTCCGGTCTGTTTCGTATTTGATATTGTTATTTTAGATGTTTCAGTTGTATTTTTACTGTTAAATTTAAATTTCTGTGAATTACTCCTATTTCCATTATAAACTTGGATATTTGTACCATTATCTGTATGTGCTCCTTGAACATCTAGGTATTTTCCTCCACCTTTATTGACAATATAGTAATATCCATTTCCAGCATCTCTTATAGCCCATCTTTGAGCATCTGTATCATTGCTCGTATATATTTGTACATTTGCACCTGAATCTGTTGAGCCACTTTGTACATCTAACACTTTATTATATGCTGCAGCTGACCTTATCACATAATATCCTTTTCCCACATATTGAACATAAAATTGCTGTGCTGCAGAATTATTTCTAGTATATAATTGAACATTAGTTGAATCTATTGTTTTACCACTTGCCAAATCTACAACCATATTAGATTTTAAAGCTGACTCTATTTCATAATATCCATCTGCTATCGTTCTTTGGCTATCATTAACTGTCCCAGAAGATGCACTTCCAGGATTTACTGTTACAGATGCAACTTTTGTATCTTTTGAAACCTGATATCCATAATTTGGATTTTTAGTCTCATATATATCATATGTTCCAGCTATTAAGCCCTTCACTGTAACCTTTCCTGAACTGCCATCTACTCCTGTGATAAATTCTTTGGCTTCACTTCTATTAGAAGTATATTTTGCTATACCATTTGAGCTTGTTGATGCAACATATTGTTTTGTTTGTGCATTATATAGTACAAAACCAACATTATTTAATACTGCACCTGTATCTTTATCTTGTTTTATAATTTCTAATTCTCCTGTCAAAGGTATATTTCTCATTTCAACATTATCTGTAGTTGTTTCCCTTGTAAACTCACTTGTTGTATAAATAACATTTTGTGTTTTCTTTCCCACTTCATCAACTATTACTTCTATATCAGATTCTAATAAATAAACATCCCCTGTATAATCCCATCTGTTATCTGTAAGAGTTACTTTTAAATTAATTGATGTTGCATTTGAATCTGTTCTTATAAATAAGTAAAAATCTGTATTAGAATAGTTTTCTGCTTGAAATCCTGATGATATTTTAAGTGTTCCTCCATCATATACGCCATATAAAGCAGACATTTTAGTTCCATTTTGATTAGTAATGTCAAAAACCACATTTGGATTTGCACCAGAATATGTAAAATTAAAAGGTCCTATTTTTATATATGATTGTCCATTATAATTATATAATTCTTTTTTCAAACTAGTTACGGTTTTATTATTTTTAATATTTGCATTTTTAGCCTTTTCCCAATTTTTCCATTGCTTTAAAGATTCTTCTTCCCAACCTGGTGAATATTGACCACCTGAATTAATATCTATATCTTTCCATCCATGTTTTGTAGCCCATGTTGGAAAGTATCCATATATAGCTCTTTGTTTTACTGAGTAAGAAGGTTCTGTACCAATACCATTTGCACCTTCTGGCTTGCTATCTGTATTTTGTTGATAAGCTATCCAACACATTCTATAATCTACTTCATTATCTCCTTTTATAGGCTCATATCTTGTAACAGTAAATTTTGTATTTGCATCTAAGGGCTGACCTTCTTGTATACAAAAGAAATTTGATGAACCACTTGCTAGATTATACTCATTCATAGTTTTTGTTGAATTGGCTGTTAAATACACTATATCGCCTTTTTTTATAGCTAATGCTTCTTTATCGCACAAACCTATTAACACAAACATTATAAAACTAATAATCAAGATAGCTATATTTTTAATTTTCTTTGTCATGTTTTACCTCCTTTCCTCATTTTTCACATTCAAAACTTTTACTTTTATAAAATATATTCCTATTGCTATAATACCAATAATTGATAATGTTAATATTGTGTAAATAACTATAGCACCTGTTCCTATACTTACAATTAATTCTGCCGAACTTGTATCATTTCCACCTTTAGCATTTGAATCAGTTACACCTAATTCATTGTAGCTTTCATCTATCGCAACATTATTTGTATAAGTTCCTGTTGTATCATCTGACATATCTTTAGTCAAAGTTAAAGTTAAAATTTTTGAATCACCTGCTGCAATTTTTTCATTTGCTAATATCACACTATAAATATTATCTCCTGAACTATACCAATCTTTATTTTCAGAAGGATCAAATGTAAATCCATCCGGAATTCGGTCTTCAATTCTCCTTGCATATCCTTCTATTTGCCCTACATTTGTTACTCTTATAGCATACTCAACTGTTATTTCTGCATTATTTATTTTCTTAGCATTTACTTCTATTTTAGCTAAATTTACATTATTATAACTATATACATTTGTTTCACTTTGAGTTTTTACAATAATCCTACTTATATATTTATCTATCTGTAAGTCAAAATCATCTAACTCTGTTAATCCCATACTAATATTACCTATACTACCTCCGTTTATCGTAATAGTATCTGTAACTCCGTATGTTTTTTCTGTTCCAAATATATTTATTTGTTTTGCTAATGCTTTTGAATTTCTATTATTTTCTATTCCAGATGCTTGATATTTAGTTAATCCATACTGAGTTGAAGAATAATCAAAAACAACTATATATTCTCCATTTGGTATATTAGACAATGTGTAAAATCCATCTGAATTTGTAGAAGTTGAAATATCTGTTATTTGATTTGTTTGTGCATTCATCAAATATACATTTATTCCACTTACTCCATTTTCGTTATCATCTCTTCTACCTTCAAGTGAATTATCTAACCATACTGTACCACTTATTCTATATGTTTCTGTATCTGATGGATTATCTGGGTTATCTGGATTATCTGGGTTATCTGGATTGTCTGGGTTATCTGGATTGTCTGGATCTTCTGGTTCTTCTGGATCTTCTGGTTCTTCTGGATCTTCTGGTCTATCTATAAAATGTGTCACTTGATTAGATACAACCTCATCTCCCTGATAATTATTTACTATTACTTGATTTGTTATTTCTTCATCTTCAGTAACTCCCTCCAATTCTCTTACAACTGTTGTTATAGTTACTGTAATTGTTTGATTTGGTGATAAACTATTAACCGAAATTGCTACTTCATTAAAACTTATTTCAATATCTGCATCTTTACCATCTACCTTGACATCTTTAATTTCTAATTGTGATGGAATAGTATCTGTTATATACAAATTCACTTCATTAATATTTTCATTTGTTATATTAGCTGTATATACAATTTCTTCGCCTGGTTGTACATAATCATCTTCATCATTTGCTGTTAACTGAACACTAAAGAATTTGTTTCTATTATGAACAACCTTTTCACTGGTTTTCCCTAATCTATAAACTTCTTCTTTACTTACTGTTGCAGAAGCATATAACATTTTTGTTTCTTCTTCAAATTCTTCTGTATATACAGTTATAGCAATTGTCATTGTCTCTCTAGGTTCTAAAGTTCTTAAACTTACTGTTTTCGTAGGTTCTAATTCTTCACTTTCTTTGTCTTGATTTAGATATAAAATTCTTTGTCCTCCTATTTCAAAACCATCTGGTAAATCCCATTGTAATGTTAATCCTGATTGTTGCTCATCAGTATTATTAGTTATATTTACTAAAATTCCTGCAGTATCATTATAATATAATTCATCATTTGCTGTATTCCAACTAACTTCACCAACAATTTTTGCTGGTTCTGCATTTAAAACCATTTGATTAGTATCTTTTTGCTCATCTTCATAAGAAACCTTAGCACCAGCTGTTAAAGAAATCTCACTACTTAAATCTGTAGGAATTTCTTTTTCATAGCTAACTGTTTTAGTTTCATTTGGTGCAATACTTTTTACATTTAAATTTACTACTTCATCATTTCCAGCATCATTTGATTGTGAAATAGTTAAATCAACTGCTATATTACTTGCATCTGCTGTTCCCGTATTTTTCAAATTGACTTCATAGCTTATTTTTTCTCCAGCTTTTACAGTATCACCTGTATTAATTGCTTTGCCATTAATTTTAGCTACTAATTCTGCCTCAACAATAGGTCCATCTCCTGTTGTCATTAAAACATCTGTTGCTTCTGCTTTATTACTAACATTTGATTGTGCATCAGTATAATATACTATATAACCTTCATTTGCTTTTTGGTTATATTCTAAGTCTGCAGGAATAGCTGCAGAATATGTAAATTTTGCACTATTAGCTGGATTCATTTCATCTATAGTAATTAAATATTTTTTTGCATTAGCTACTGAATTAACATCAGTAACCCATCCATTTGTATCTTCTTCAAGGTTTTCTGTTGCATTTTCATTTGCAGTATAATAAACAGTAGCATTTACACCTTCTACTTGCACAGGTGTATTTATAGTTGCCCCTAAATTATTTTGACTATCATTTGTTGGAAATTCTCCTAATATTTTTACAGATGTTGCATTTTCTGTATTATTAATTACTTCAGACTCAACTTGCATAGTTTTTTCATCTGCATTTTTTGCTATTTCAGTTGTTAATTGTTTTTCTTCTCCATAACTTTCAACACCTAACTCTTGTATATTATTAACTGTAATTATTTCTCTTGGAGATGTTATATTAACTTCTTTTCTATTTTCTATTTCTTCGGCTCTATTTTTTACTTTTGTTACTATTTCAGAAGTTCTATTTGTTAATGTTTTGTCAAATTCCATATTTACTTTTAAATTGATTTGTGTACCAATCTCTTTGTAATTAGTTTGAACTCCATTTAATAATATATGAACGACATTTCCTTCTACATAGCTTTCCCTTATACTTAACTCTGAATCATAAAGTATATTAACTTGATCTTGTATTTCTAAATTTTTAACTTCTTCTGGAAATACAATTTCTATTTCTGGATTTTCATATAAACTCATATTAGATAAATTATTTTTTAATGTAAGACTAACTTCTATATCTTTGTTCATATTCATTGTTGAATAATCTGTTTTATTTACAGTTACATCAAATTGCGTTGTTGGTTCTATTAACTTCATATTCATTACTATTGTTTCTTCATTTGCTTGGATAGTTTCTCTTAAGTAATCAAATCTCTCAATATCTGATCTTAAAAATCCAGTATTTGCTTTTATTGCTTTATCATGGTAAATATCAATTATTCCCTCTTGTACAGGTTTAGTCATTACTATTCTTACATTAGTTACATCTTCTCCATTATATTGAATTACTAAGTTTCCATTCTCATCTTCTTGTGTATCTTTATTAAACTCTGCTAATACTTCATCATTTTGATTATATATAGTAATTATTCCATCATCACCTAATATTCTAAGCATATCTTCTTTACTAATTCTTGTTAATGTATAATATACTAATTGCTCTATATTTCTTTCATTCTCAACTGTTGTCTCTTCATTTGTTCTTGAATCTACAACTTTTTCTTCCTCCACAAAAGCTTCAGATACATTATTTATTGTTACTGTATCTAAATTGTCTATATTTGATATTTGTATCCTATTCATTACTGCATATGATGTAGGAGATTGTGTTCCTTGATATAAATATCCTTTATATACTTCATCAGTTATATCTCCCATAAGAGATATATTTGAACCTTTTACTTCTGTTTCTATTTCTTGTTCATTAGTTGAATTTAATTCTCCTTCATCTTCTATATTAGTTGTTACAGTTGTATTTAAAACCATATTTACTTTTTCTTCTACTGGTAATTCTGAATAGGTATAAATAACTTGATAAATATTTTGTCTATCACTAAATAGTTCATTTTCTTTATTTAATGATATCTCTAATCTTCTATTTTGAACATCATAAAAATATGTATTATCTGGAAGCTTTATTCCGTTTAATAATACAATTGCTGTATCTGGTATTCTTTCTCCGATCTCAGGGACATTAACTTGTAATTTTTCTGAACTTCTTACTTTATCAGCTTTATTTAATAAAGTATCAATTCTTTGTTGCAATAATATTTGATTTTCAGAAAGCTCAAAATATTTTTCTATTCCCTGTGTAATACTCATTTCTGTTTTTTCTTGTTCACTTTGTTCTTCTCCATCTGCTTGAACTATTTGTTTACTAACCACAAAAACGTCAAACATTGTTAGTATACAAATAAAAATTAGCATAATTACTTTTTTTGCTATTTTCCCCTTCATAATGACCTCCAAAATAAAATATTTCTTAATTATATGGTACAATCTATTTTTCTCAAATTCAAGTGAAGTTTTTTCCATTTTCTAAAGACCTTCTCCTAATTAACTAGGGAAGCTAATTTTATGGAATTTAATGTCTTTTTTTTTATATTTATTTTACATTTTTGTTACAAATTGTAACTTATTTTATTAGTTTTCCTCAAACCATCTATTTGCGTAGGAATAATCATCTTTAAAAAGCCAAGCTATTATATAAAATTTTATGAAATTACGAATGCAAATGAAATCATTCTAGAAAATATTAAATTACCCAATAGGAGAATCTCAAACTCGCTTTGAGAGGTGCCTATTGGGTAATTTTAAATTTTCTTAATGATGTAATGTTAGCCGAGTAATAAATAAAATTTTATATAATAGCTTGGCTATGTATTCTACTTCTTCAAAATCCTTTTAATTAGGACAATACCTATGCTAAATATTACAACAACAACAAATCCGATAATTCCATAAATCATATAATTTTGATTAGCACCTGTAGGTCCAGTAATTATAATCTCAACTGTTGACTCATCAGGCTCATCTGGATCTCCACCATTTGGACCTTCACTAGGCACATAATTTCCTGGTGTACTTCCATCTGGTACCCTACCAGTTGTTTCATTTACCTCTATATCATTATCAAAAGTGAAATCCATTTCATTATTTGATAATAATCTTGTAAGATTTAATTTAGCTGTTTTAATCCTGTCATTTACATCTGGTGTCATATCGGCAAAATATTCTGTATGTAATATTTTATTATATCTTATCAAAGCTTCTAATGCTTCCTGAGAAAGATTACCACTTTCTATTTGATCTGTTGTAATAGATATCCAACCATAATCAGGATTATTTGCCTCATCATAGTTCAAATCATTTGGAACATAATCATACAAGTCTTTTACAGTCGCCATTCTCCAAACTCCTCGTTGTCTGTAATTATTTGGTACTGTATTGTAATAATAGTAATCCTTGCTATTATAGTCTACTTCACATCCTGTTAAATCTACTGTTATTTCATATTCTACTTTTAGGCTTGCTCCTTGTATAATTTCATTATCCACTTCAATATATACAGTTTGACCTTCTTGAGAATTTGCTGATTGTGGTATTAATCTTAAGTTTTGTATTTCTTCTGTTCTTGGATCACCTTTTATAAGTGTCTGACCATTTGCAAGAGTAACTTCTATATATGAAATTTCCTTTTTAACTCTCATTTCTTGTAATGGTCTTCTAATAATACCAAAATCCAAATTATCAAAATTAAACTTCAATTCTGCACCATATTGGCTTATATTATCTAGATTTACATCATAATCTAATTTAATATCAAATTGTTTAGATTCTGCTGTAATTTCTTCTAACTTAGCATCCTCAACTGCATATTCATAGTTTACTGTATCTACAGTTGTTCTTCTTTCTACTATGTCTACATTATCTTTGTTTTCTATACTTGAGTCATCACTATATTTTCCTGAGATATCCCTTGCATCTGATAATCTAGTTGCACTTCCTGTTTCATTTCTGTACCAATATAGATTATTGTCTTCTGCTTCTTGTTTATTTCCATCTCTATATTTTGTTGATTTATATTTTTCTGCTTGTATTTGTGTTTCATTTCCACTATCTATATCAACAATATAACTATTATCGCCATAAGTATATCTAAGCATATATTGCCCTGGTATTACACCTTCAAATATATATTTACCATCACTTTGAGTTAGATATAAAGCTGGAACTGCATCTTGTTCGCCTCGTTGGTACAAGTCCGCTGTTGAATAAGTACCATTGCTATTTACTGTTAATAACTCAACTTGTACATTTCTTATTACATTTTCACTTGAAGCATCATACCTTCCGTCTCCTTCTCTACGTTTGTCATATCCAGTACCATTTAGTAATGCTTGAATTGCATTATCTTCCCAAATAGTTCCTTGTATTATTCTTGTGTTAGTTGCTTTTAATACTAATGTAGGAGCTGAATCTGTATCATCTTCATAAGTTGTTCTATTATTTGGTGTAATAGAATCTGGTCTAGAATCTTTATCTACTCCACTATATACAGTGCTAAATCCATTTTCAAATGATGAATATGAACTTACTTCTGTAATTGATGCCAATGTTACATCTTCATTTAATACTGCATTTACAGCATCATTATTTAACTTATATTGTACATATAATTCTATTGTATTGCTTTGGTCAGAACCAACTGGTGGTATTTCTCTTCCTGTGTCTGCATAGATAATTGATTTTTTATATCCATTTTGGTTATATCCATCAACTACTCTATTTGGAATTGTATTTACAACGTCTCCTGCATCATTTATGCTATATCCTGTTGCAACTAGTTCAAAATCATCATCATAGTAATTTGCTAGTTCATTTAATCTAGTGTATACAGATGTTGCTTCATTTCTAATTGCTATTTTATATGTAATATATACTTCTAGTTTTCCATTTCCTTCTTCTGATTGATTGTATATAAGGTCTGATGAATAGATTTCTCTTGTATAACTATTATCTAAGTATTTTTCTCCAAATTTAACTGCAACATTAAATCCATCTTCTCCATTTTCTCTAAATGCTCCATTAGTATCAAATCTTTGTGAATATTGATATATGTGTTCATATCCATTTAATGTTACCTTAGCATTTTGTATATCTTGCATAACTGCTAAATCTGGCATTTCTCTTTGCATTATACCTAAGTTAATATTTGGTATTTCTTCCATACTATTCATATAGATATCATTAGCTGTTAGGTTTTTACCCATAATTCCATTATTTGCATCTTTAGTATTTGCAAATGTTTTATATTTATTATCTATTCCATCAATTGGGTAGCTTTGTCCATCATATCCATATATATAATTTGATGTGTTACTAGAATATTTCAATGTACTTCTATTATTAGCATAATCATATTCTAGACTTGTTACTCTTCCGTCTGTATCTGTTGCTTCATTACTTGTTACTGTCGCATATCTTGTACTATAGAAATATGGATTATTTTCTCCTGATTGATTTCTATTTGTTTCATCTGTTGCCTTGCTTCCATTATCTGCATTTGGATTTAATGGTATTGATTTATAACACATTCCATTATATTCAAATTGAATATATGCACCATTTATAATATCTTCTATTAATATTTTCTCATTTTCATATCCTTGTGCTAGATAATTTCCGAACATATAACTACCATCAGAATTTGTTTTTCTTGGTTGTATTTCATGTCCATCTTCTGCTCTTAGTAAGTTACCATTTGCATCTCTTAGGCTTACTGTCATATTAGCAATTAATTGATCAAAATCATCATTTTCATCTTGTCTATATAAATAATTTCTAATTGATTGCTTTTGACTAATTATATCTTCCCAAACATAACCACTTAATTTAATATATTTTCTCTTATTATTAATTGTTAAATTAATAGTTTGTCCAACAGCTAAAATATTTGCTTCTGAAATTTGGAATAAATTATCAAAACTACCATATTCATATCCAAAATTTGGATTAACTACTTCATAAATCACATAATTTCCGCTCTTGCTTAAGTTTCTTATATCAACTTCTCCTCTTGAATTTGATATATATACTGTTGCATCTTGGATATTATCAACATATGTAGCAGGTGTTCCATCTTTTACCCATTTTCTCTCTGCCTGATTATACACAATAAATCCTACGCCTTGTAATGCATTTTGTGTATCTTGGTCTTGTTTTTTTATTTTTATAAAACTAAATGGTACATCTGGTAATTCTATTTCATATTCTACAGTAGCATTTTTCTTTCCACCATAAATCATAATATTTTGTCCACCATCAGAAGCACAATATACCATTCTTCCTTGCAAAACATTATCTACTTTTTTATAGACTTTTACTTCTTTTGCACTGTCTGGTTTTTGATTTCTAAATACTAAATAAAATTCTCTACCATTTGGCAAATTTTTATTCCAATTAACATTATTTGAATTAGTATTTGTTGACCATCCATCAGCATGACATATACTACCATTTGCTGTTCTTACTGTAATGTCTGAAATATATCCTGCTCCAGAATTTGAAATTTTATATGGTCCTATAAATATCAAATTATCTTGTTCTACAATTGTTTGAACATCTTCTCTACTTTTATCTTCAAAGTCAAATGATGATGTTGAAGATACATAGTCTCTTGCTTCTTGAGTCAACTCTTCTGATCTACCTGCTGCAAATCTATCTAATGCTATATCATAGTCTACAACTGGAAGTGAACTGTCAAACAAACCTGCAGCTTGTAAAGTAGATGAATAATATCCAGCCTTATATAACATCATCATTCTATATGGACTAGTTTGTGTTCTTCCCCATGGTTCATTATTCACATATGAAGTTATTGCATAATATGCTATTTCCATACCTCTTTGGGCACCAACTGAGTCTTTAGTACTTAGTCCATTTACATTATCTATAGAATTATTTGCTATATCTATAGTCATTATTTTCATCCAGCTTCCATTACCACCATTATGTCCTGGCATTGTTCCATCAATATGATCTAAACAATACGCTGCTCTGCTTCCAGTAATATTTGCATCTGTATGACCATCTGCATATTCACCAAAATCTGTATTTAAGAATGCATCTATATTATCTTCTGCCATTCTTCTTATTTCTCCAATTGTATATGCATTTGAACTTGTTGCTGTTATTCCCAGCATTACAATAAATGCAATCAACATTCCTAATGTTTTTTTCTTCATCTGCTTTTACCTCCTTTCTTCTAAATTTCATCTTCTTCATCTGGATTTAATACTTTTTTGTTTATAAAATATATTCCTACAGCTATTATTGCTATAATAGTTAGTGTTAAAGCTGTATATCCTATAACCTCACCTGTTCTTATTGATACTAATACTTCTGCTGTGCTCTTGTCATCTTCGCTATTACTTTGATTTCCTGGTGTTGAGTCTATATCACTTAATGATAAGTTATTACTTGTCCTATTTATTTCTGCTGAATTTATTATATTTCCAGTATTGTTTTGATTTATTGACTTTGTCAATGTTAGAGTAACAGTTTTAGTCTCTCCAGGATTAATAATCTGGTCTGATAATTCTTTAGTATACAAGTTTCCATCTACTCCTTGATACCAGTTTTGGTTCATTTCTGAACTAAAATTCAAATCTTTTGGTACATAATCCACAATCTCACTAACATATCCTGGTACTTCACCCTCATTTTTAACTTCTATTTGATATTCTATAATGACTGTACTATTTGAAATAGATTTTGCATCTATTTCAACTTTTGCAAGTTTTTCTTTTTGATAAGTAGTTACTTTAGTTCCTTGTCTGTTTTGTACAATTACTTTACTTACATATTTATCAAGTTTTAAGTCAAATTTGTCACTTTCCATCAATCCTGCGTCAATATCTTCTAAATCACTATCTTCTAATATCAAACTTCCTGTTATTGCTACTTCTTGCTCTTGGTTGTCTAAAGTTATTGTTTTGCTTATAACATCTGAATTCCTATTTTCACTAATACCGTCTTTTTGGTATTCGGTAACTAGATATTTTGATGTATCATATTTGAATACTACAAGATATTTGCCTTGTGCAAGAGTTTCAAATTCATACCCTCCTTGACTTCCTGTCACTGTTACACACTCTTCTCCATTTTCATTTGTTGCAACTTCTCCTGTTTCTTCGTTTATCAATATTACACCTACACTATCAAGTAATTCTTCAGTATCTTCTCTCATTCCATTCTTATTTTCATCTAACCATACTGTTCCCTTTATTCCGTGAGTTTGTTCTTGTTCATTATTGTTATTATCATCATCATCTATTCCGATTACTGTATATGTAACTTCATTACAGATTACTTCTTGTCCTGGAACTGTGATATTTACTATATTTGTCAACTTGCTTTCAAATATTTGGTTTATATCTATTGTTGTATCAATTATCAAATTCAAACGTTGATTTTCTTCTAATTTGGTTTCGTAACTTACTAGATTATATTGATTAGCTTCTACTTCTTTTTCTTTTACTAATTCTCCTGTTGTAATATCAGATATTTCTGCTCTTACACTATTAATAACTGCTCCATTAGGAACCATATCTGAAATTGATACATCTTTTTTTAGTGAGCTTCTATTTTCTACTCTAACTGTATATATTAAATTGTCTCCATCTTCTACTTCTTCTCCTTCTATACTTCCAGTTTGAACAGCTGTTATACGTGCTTCACCTTGATATATAGTTCTAGACATTTCATTTGATATATATTTAGAATCTCCAATATTCGCTGTATAATAGAAATCAAAATCTTTTTTGTCTAAGCTCAAATCTATTCCATCAATGTGAAATCCTAATCTTATATTAATAGTTTCATCTACATTTAGTGTTGGTATTTCTAATGTTATTACATTATCTTTGTATTCTACAAATTCATATCCACCTGTTTGGAATAGCAATTCTGTATCAAATGTAAATCCTTCTGGCACTGATACATTTAAAATAATATTATTTTGTATCTCATCAGAAATATTTTTAACATCTAGGAAAAATGGTAAGTCATTAGTTGTTGCTATTGGATATTCCTCATTATATTTATTTCTCATTTGCAATTTAATTTCTGCTTGCTCTATTGGGTTTTCAATTGTTTGTATAGTTTTGTCTTCTTGTCCATCTGCTTGTACTAGTATTTGCCCTGAAGTCTTTTCAAGTTCACCAATTACTTCTTTTACAGAAAATTGATAATTTAATTCTATACTTTCACCTGGTGCTAAAGTTTCAATTTCCAAAACTTTTTCTTTTAAATCCTCATTTTCTTCTATTCTTGTGTATTCCTGATCTTCTTCATATGTAACTGAATCCCATCCATCATTATATGTAATTACATCATAAAATATTGCATTTGTATGATTAGCAGTTAACTTTATATTTGTCATATCTTCTTCAGTATTATTTGTTAATTTTAATAAATATTTAATTCCTTGACCTTCTTTTACGCTTTCTCCGTCTTTTAAATATTCTCCACCTGTTCTTGCTTGAACTTCAACACTTAGAGGTTCTTGTTCTTCTGTACTTTCAGATGATTGATTTCCATTTTGTTGTTCTTCTTCTTTTCCATTTGCTGTTTTTAATACCATTGTTGAACTTGTTTTTAAATTATCACCTAAATAGTTATAACTTAAATCTAATTCAATCGAAATGCTTTGGTTATAATCCAAATTTCCAGGTATTTCTATCTCTGATAAAATATGTGATACTTCACCTGCCGCAAGTGTATTATCTTCTAATTCTAATTTAAAATCTTGTCCATTTTCTGGAATTCTTCCAACTAATTCTATGTCAGTAATTTCGCTTTCATAATTATTTAAAATTGTAATCTCTTGGTTTGCTATTTTTGCTTCTGAACTTGTATCAAGAGTTCCTTCTTTTACTTTGTCATCTGTAGTTTCTAATACATCTCCATTTGAATTATAGTTTGATAATTCATTTACTAATAATACTCCGTATTTAGAATTTATTGTTATTGGTACTTGAGAAGTAAAAGATTCTCCTTCTCTATTTCCATTTGTATAATTTATCACTATTTGTGAAGCCATACTTGGTACTGTATTTTCAATTGAAATATCTGCTATAATTGAAATTTGTACACCTTCATTAATATTATTTTCAAAACTTGTTTGTTCACCTTGTAATTGCATTTGAATTATTGTTTCTCCAGCTTCATTTTTATGCATTGTTGGATGAACTACCATTAATTCATCTTGTTTATTTAATTGAGTAATATTTTTTACATTAACAGATAATTCTTTTGGTAATATTATTTCAACATATGGATTTTTGTATAAATCATATTGTTCATTATTACTTGTTAAAGTTATTAACATTTGTACATTTTCATTTGTCTGCAAAGTTGACAAATCTGTATTACTTAATGTAATTTTAGCATCTGTTTTTGTATCTTGTAATAATATATTTGCTTCTCCTATTTCTTCTCCTAATCCTGCAATAACTTTACTTCTTGCAACAAGTGCTGTAAAAGATTTTAGCTCTTCTTTTGTATATATATTTTCACCTTTAAGTGATTTTAAATGTCTTAAAGTTAATGTTCCTTCTGTTATTGGTTTAGAAATTATTATTTTTAAATTATTTAAATCTCCAGTATATGTAATATTTATATTGCCATTTTCATCAGTTTCTGTTGCTGCATTAATTACTGCAATTACTGTGTTATTTTCGTCTTGAATTGTAATATTTCCGTCTTGCCCTAGCATTTCTATCATGTTTGCTTTATTAACAACTAATCCTTTATAACTTATACTGTTACCTGCTGAAAATTCTACACCATCAGCATTTACAAATTGATTTTCTAAAGTGTCTAATTCTATATTTTCTATTGATTCTGTATAAGATATATTCAATTTTTCATCTTCTGTAAATGTAATTTCATTTTGTGTATTTGCATATAAATACCCTTTATATATTTGTTCTAAGTTAATATCTTTTTCTATATTCACTAGACTTCCTGTTTTACTTATTTCCACTTCTTGCATATCTTGTTTTTGTATTTCATCTTTTGTAAATAATTTTGTATTTAATGTTGTGTTTAATTGTATTGTTTTATTTTCTTCCCCTATTTCAGATGGATAAATATAAATTATTTGATATTCATTTTCTGCGTTGCCCCAAAGTGTTTGATTATCAGTAGTAACAAAATCTGCATTTTGTAATCTTAATAGATTTGTATTTTCATCATAATTGATATTTGTATCATCTACTTTTTCTCCATTTAATAGAGCATATATTTCTTTTGGTTTTTGTTCTTCAATTACTGGCACATTTATTTCTAATGTTTCTTGTTCTCTTGGCAATTTATCATCTATAACAGTTGTGATTATATTTTGTTGTAATAAAACTCCATTATCCCCTAGCCCTATAAATTTTTCTATACTTTGATTTAAATTAACATCTGTTTCTGCACTCCAATTTATCTTTAAACTTCTTTGACTTGTCACGCTTTGCTCTGTTTCGTCTTTATATATTCCTGAAATTGTTATTATATTTTCTTGTTCAAAATAATTTGCATTAAAACTATTTTGCTTTTTAAATTTAATTGGAATTTCTATTTCTATACTGTTTCCTGATGCTATTGGATTTAGTGTTATTTCATTTGCTTCTTCATTTATTTGTTTTATATTTGGATTTTGCACTTTTTCTTTTACAATTTTAAAGTTAGCTTCATTCATTTGTATTTTAGCATCATTTAATATTCCCTTATCTTTTACACTTATGTATAAAATAAGAGTATCTTCTACATCAACATTCAATTGTTTTTCATATATTTTCGAATTGTCTTGCTTAAAATACACATCAAATTCAACATTTTGAATATTGCTTGTGATATTCTGTTCTCCTAGATTTTCTGATACTGCTAATACAAAATTGTATCCTACAAGTATAAAGTCTGCCATTGTTAATAGCATTATTAGCAGAGATACAAGTATTAGTTTTAAAATTTTTCTTTTCATAGCTAACTTCTCCCTTTCTCGAAGTACAATTTTCACTTCGATTTTTAGATATATTATTCCTTAAATATATAGTAACTAGTATTTAAAATTAAATCAATATCAGTTTTTTCCAAGTTTAACAAAAAAACCTTCCGCTTACTACGGAAGGTCATTTCACGTTTTTTTTGTCTCTTTTTTTAAGTTTTTTTTACATTTTTGTAACATTTGTAATATTTTTCTTGGTGTAACTAATGTTGCTTTTCTTTTGATTTGATATAGCAATTTATTTTCGTTGAATCTGTACTTCAATAGCACATATTGGTTGAGATGTTTCAACTGAACCAGCTGTACTACCATCAGAAGCCCAACTTGACCATTTCTTTGTATATGGATTTAAAACCCTATATCTTATACTATATTTATTCTTTAAAGAATCTTTTACTTTCATTTGTATTGCTTCAATTCCATATGGATAATAATATAAACCATTAGAATTTTTAAGTTCCTCATTAATACCTGGCTGTCCAAACACATTACTAGAAGATGCATTTTTATATCCTTGCCATCCCACATTACTTGTATGTGTATTAACTTGAATAGAATCACTTGGTACGCCGTCCTTGACTGCTAAATACATTCCTTCTATTTTAAATATATATTCTGATGACGTTTGATCAACATATAAATGATCCATTTTAGGATTTCCCTTTTGACCTGACATATTACTCCAACTTGAATCTAATCCTCTAGATGATACATATAATCTGGTTTGTAATGCTAAATCCTTTATATTTGATATGTTCAAACTTCGTTGTACAATTACCTTTTTATTAGTTGTATCATATATTCTAGCATATACTGTACAAGAATCAGTTATTGTTAATTTATTACTATAAGTACTCCAGGTTGAATTATTAAAGCTATATTGTTTAACATACTGACTAGTTAAGGTATTTCCATAACTAACAGTAACACTTATATTTTCAGCAGTTATATTATTATTAGATTTTGAAAAAGTTATATTATTAAAGACTTTATAAGCATTACTTACTATTTGCTTTGAATTTCCTGCCTTATCAGTTACTTTAACCCATAAATAGTAAAGTGAATTTTCTCTCTTACTACTTATAGTTCGAGAATTTGTAAAATTACTCCATGCACTTGGTGCCGTAGAATTACTAGTACTCCATGCATACTGCAAAGTATTTAATCCACTTCCACCTGTATCATTTGCCGTTAATTTTGTTGAAATAGTTGCTGTTGTACTACCAGATGCTATCACATATGTTCCTCCATTAGTACCTATATTTATAGTTGGAGCTATTTTATCTATCCTATTTACCAAAATTGACTTTTTACTAACATTTCCTGATTGATCTTTAGCATAGAAATAGTATGTATCATTCGTTGATGCCGTAAATGTTTTAGTTATTTTTGACTTAGTATTTGTTATTTTTTGCCATCCTCCTGATGATGCTGTTAAATTATCATTAGCACTAAACTGATAATAACTTGTACCTGATCCAACATCTGTTGCCTCTCCTGTTATTGTAATATTGTTTTTTGTCCAATTTGTTGTACTCAAGGTTAAATTTCCAATTGTTGGACCTACTTTGTCTACCCAATGTGCATAATATGTCACATCATATGCCGGTACTGTTGTTAAGCTACTTATTTTTGTTCCCCCTATTGGAGCGGTGTACCAACCATCAAATGTATACCCATTCCTTGTTGGTGTATCCAATGTTCCTAAAGATGTATTATATGGTTTACTATCTTGTTTATAATTATTATATGTCCCTTCCATTAATTCTAATCCACTTACATATAAAATATCTCCATTATTCCATCTATCTGTTGTTTCAGATTCATTTGCACTTGAATAAATAACAAATGATGAATATTGATTTGATTTTGCTATGAATGTATATGTAAACTTCTGCCATGATGTTGTTACATTTACCGTCGTAGTTCCGCCCTGTTGTGGTCCGATTACTACATTATTGTGATTTCTACTTGCTTTTAAATATACACTAAATGTATATGTTTTTCCTATTGTTAAATCATTAGACAATTCCTTTTGAACTCCACTTCTACCATCATATCCAGGAAAAGTTATTTTTATAGCTGTTTTGTCTATAGCACTTGAATCGGTTGCTGCTGTATTTGTTGTAGTAACTCTCCATCCCAAATATGTTGATGGTTCTACAACATTTGGTATTATATTATTTGACATATAGTTATTATCATATCTAACTGTATAACTATTTACCTGCCATACTGCATACAACATTACTGATTTATCTTCTGTATAACTTCCCCCTGGTTGATATTGCGCTGCTGTTGCATTGCTTATTGTAGACCATCCTAAAAATGTATATCCTGTTCTTGTTGGTTTTGTTGAACTTAATGTCAAAGCCGTTCCATGTACTTTAGTTTGAGCTGAAGGTGCTCCACTTCCTCCATTTGCATCATATCCAACCTCATAATTTATGTTATATTCTTGTGATTTTTGTATATTTACGTTTCCTGCATTATCTGTTACTTTTGTATATATATAATATTTTCCACCTTCTTTATTTTCACTTATAGTTCCTCCATTTTCTATTTCTTTCCAGTTACTATCATTCTCTGATGGCATTGTTTCAGAAGTTGAAATTTGATATTCTATTGTTTTTACTCCACTTTTATTATCTTCTCCTTCAACTTTTACTGATATGTTAGCTGTTGTATTTCCTACACTTATAGTTTTATCTCCTCCATTTGGTTCTAATGTCACTGTTGGCAATATTTTATCTATTTTCGTTACTTTTACTTCTTTTTCTACATCTCTATATTCCGCTCTAATAGTACAATTATCTTCTATTATTTCATTTTCTGTATATTTTAACT
The DNA here is from genome assembly GCA_946487895.1 of uncultured Clostridium sp. Classification (GTDB taxonomy): domain Bacteria; phylum Bacillota; class Clostridia; order TANB77; family CAG-508; genus CAG-269. The sequence goes on along the minus strand of CAMLUO010000004.1, from coordinate 23,553 downwards.
TTTCTCCATCTTTGTAATAATATTTCTCATCATCAGACACACCCTCTGGATAATATATTTTTAAGTTTAAATCTTGATTTGTCCATTGGTTTATATCATACTGTTTCCCATCTGGTGTTGTCAAGACTATATATATTTCCACATCACCTTTATCTATTATCTCATTGTAGTTATCATCCATAATACTATCATTAGTTTGATATTCCCTCTGTATATTTGATATCTCTTTTAACTTATTATTGTTTCTTTGGTTTATCTGCATATACACTATTGTTAAAACACTTATCATTAACAACATTGCAACTAATACATATAAAGTTATTGAGCCTTTTTCATTCTTATATTTCAAATTAAACATATTAATCTCTCCTACCTATTACGTCTGTATCATATATAATTATATAATATTCTATAAATTTTTCAACTATCTTTATAGCTTAATATCTCAATTATTCCCTAAACTACTACGGATAATATTCTTATCGATTTATTACTACTTTTTAAAATTTTCTTTACAAATTTATTACAACATTTTTTGGATAAAAAAACTAAGATAGAAAACCTTAAGTTATCTATCTTAGTTTTTTATATTTCAATTCTATTTTTCTTCAGATGATTTATTATTTCCTAATGCTTTTTTCTTTATAATTACAACTCCTCCTGCTATTATCAATAATGCAATTATTCCAATAGTAATTGGTAATACATATGATAAGTTTTCACCTGTTGCTGGTGTAACTATAACTGTTTCAGCCATATCTTCATCTGACTCTTTATCTCCTGTTCCTGGTATATAGTTACCTGGTGTAGATACTAAATCAGATCCACCTGTTTTGTCTACTTCTACAACTTCAGTTTCGTTATTTAAAGATATATCCTCACTTGTTGTTAAAATCTTTGATACATTTAGCATTACACTTTGAGATTGAGTTGGTTCAATTCTTGTATCTTTTAAACTATCTGTATAAAGAATTGTTTTATCATTTATTGTTGAAGTTTCACTTTGATATACATCTTCTTGTAATAAATCTTTTATTTCATCTAGAGATACTACTCGCCACTCACTATTTGCTTCACTATCAAATGCCCAATCCTTATCCAAATAATCTATAATTCCTGATGCACTAATTGTTACTACATCTCCTTCAATAATTCCATATTTATAGAAGTTTTCTGATAAGTAGTCTAATTCACTATTGTTTGTTGCAATAAATTCATATCCTACTTCTAGTGTAGCTCCTTGTATCATTTCATTATCTAACTCAACTCTTACAAATCCATTAGAAGGACTTGTTGTCTCTGATGGTGGCATATATGTTACATTACTACTATCTCCTGTTATTGTTCCATCATCTTCTATTCTAATATTACTTACTTCTTGTCCATTAGCTAATGTAATTTTTAATGTTCTTACCTTTTTAGCAAGTGTAAGATCTTGTTTAGCTCTTTCAATGATACCAAAGTCTATATTTCTTATTTGATATGTGTATCTGTCTCCTGTTGATGCAGTTGTTGTTGTTTCATATTCTACGCCTATTCCCATAGTTGGAGTTGTAGAATTCATTTTATCAATTGTTGTTTGTGTACTATTTTCAACATGTGCTAATTCTGCATCTATTTGCCCTCTTAATTCATAATCATCTAAAGCATCTGTATAACGTGTATCTACATCTTGCTTATACCATTCTACATTATTTTGGTCTCTATCAGAATTATATACTGTACCTTTGTAATTTTGAACTGTATATGTTTGGTCTCCCCATGTATATGTTAATGTATAGTCTCCTGGTATATATCCACTTATATAGAAATCACCATTTTCATCTGTTGTTGCAGTATATACTTTTCCACTTCCTGTATTTTCTGTTAATGTTACTTCTACTCCTGCAATTCCAGTTTCGCCATCTTCGTAAATTCCACTACCTTGTCTTACTTTTCCTGTCATAATACCTGATGTATCTTCTCCATCTTCTGCTATTGGCTCATCTTCGAATACTTTACCAGTCATTTCTCTTGCGTCTGCTACTTCTAATTGTAAAGATAATGCTGCATCTGTGTCATCTTCATATGTTGTCTTATCTTCTGGATTAGAACTTCCTGGATTAGAATCTTTGTCTATACCTGCATATACATTTCCATTGCCATCGAATATTGAATATGAATTAATTTCAACCACATTATCTAAGTTTTCTTGTCCATTTAGTACATTAATTACCGCTTCTCTATTCAATTCAAATTGTACATATACATTTCCTTCATCTGCATCTAAAGTACTTGTCAATGGATTAATTCTAGTGTTATTATTAATTATTACTCGATTATAGTTATCATTATAAGTACCATTTGTATATTCAAGATTTCCTGTTATATTTCCAGCTTCATCTACACCTGTACCTATTCCGACAATACTATATCTACTATCATAATAATCTACAATACTATTTATTTGAGCAATTAAATTTGTTGATTGATTATTCATAGCTATTTTATATGTAATATATACTTTTAATTCTTTACTTGGATCATTTTCATTTACATATTCATAATCTGCTTCATAAATTGCTCTTTTGTATGGCTCTGCTGCATATTTTTCTCCAAATTTAACACCTACATTAAATCCGTCTCCTCCATAGTTTTCTGGATGATTAAATCTTTGTGCATATTCATATGTGTGTTCATATCCATTTACTGCAACTCTAACATTTTCAATATCTTTAACAATTGCTAAGTCTGGTTGTTCTCTTTCATATAATCCTAAATTGATGTATTTTATTTCTTCTTGTCCATATGTAAAGTGTTCTCTAATCAAATATTGAGGAACATCTGTATTTGCTGTTATTGGATATTGTCCATTATTAATTAATGTAGAATTGTGTTCTAATGAATTGAAATTATATGTCAATTGATGTCTTTCATTTCCATTTTCGTCCCTTGTAAATCCTGTTGTTTGTGTTCTTCCTTCTACTACACTAAATCCTTTATTAAATGCATCTCTTTCTTCTGCACTTTCAGCTGCTTTTGAAGTCTTTTGTTCTAATAGCTCTTCGTCTGTATATAAGTCAGATTGTATTTGATTATATGGTGTTACATTTGTATATGTTAAACCATCATATTCAAATTCGATATAGTAATCAGATAATTTGTCTATTAATACATCTGTAAATAAATATTGTCCGTCTCCTAATTCTGCATTTTCTCCTGTTTTCATTTCTTTTACAGTTTCACCAGTAGTTCTATCTTTTAATCTAACTATAATACCATTTAATAAAATATCATTACCATCTGAATATACTTCTTCGCCATTTTCTATAATGTCATAATCATATAAATCATTTCTTATCCATTGTTTTTGGTCTTGTTTATCAACCCATACAAATCCTGATAATTTTACATATATTTGATCATTTTCAATTACAAAATCTGTTGTTTTGTCAACTACAATTTCTTGTTCTTGTCCATCTGATATTATTTCATATCCATAATTAGGATTTTTTGTTTCATATGCTACATATGTACCAACTACCAGATTTCTAATTAGTATTTCACCATTGCTATCAGTTACAAATTCTGTTGCCTGTTGTCTATTATCTACATATGAGATATTTCCATTTGAATCTTGATGTACATATTTTCCTGTTTGCTTATGTTGAATATAGAAACCTACACCTTCTAGTCTTATTTCATGATTGTCTTTATTTACTTTTATTACTTTCAAATTTCCTAGAATAGGTATATCATAGTCAAATGGTGTTGTAATTTCATCTTGACCTGTATATGGTTCTCTTATAATTAAGTTTTGCATATATCCATTTTTTGCTTCTAAAAACCATATTTTTACACCTTTAACATCTATACTAGCAGTTGCTGAAATCCTTGTTATTCTTGTTATATTTGCATTTGCAGGAATTGATATATAGAAATCTCTTCCTGATTTTATTTCATCTACATTATACCAGTATTCATTGTTTCCATTAAAGCTACTATATATCAATCCGTTTATATTATTACTATTTTGGTCTTGAGCTGTAACTCCTTTAATGGTTCCAGAGAAAGTCCAATTAAATGGTCCAATTCTTAAATAATCTTGTCCATCTCTTTGGTAAGCTTTTACTTGAATATTATCTTTATTTGTATTGTCAGTAATTTCGGCACTTCCTAAATTTTTTGCATATTCATTTGCTTCTGAATTTAAGTTGCTATGACTTCCTCTGTTATTACTTGCAAATCCATTGTATAAACCTGCATGATTTTTTCCAACACTTTGCATCCATGTATAGATAAAGTTCCATACACCATTTGCAACTGGTCCACTATCTTTATCGCTTCCATTATCTGCTGATAATATATATGCAAGTTTAGCATTATCATCATGTGTAATCTGTTTTCCAGTATGATCTGTTGATGTTTTTCCATTTATATCAACTGAAGATATAATTCTATATACTACACTTCCACGTAGAGCTTGACCATGCTCAACACAGTATATATCAGCATTATCTCTATATTGTGAATATGTAACTGTTAATTGTTGTCCCACATAATATGCCGAACTTATAGTAGTAAAACCTATTATTCCAATAATCATTGCAATTATTGATATAATTATTTTCTTTGCCTTATTTATTGTTCTATTCATTGCTTTCTTCCTCCTTTCCCTTATATTTCTTTCTTATGATTTTTCTTTTTCCAAATCACAAATCCTGTAATTATTAGTATTACTAAAATTGCAATAACTACACTTATATATACAGCTCCACCCGTTCTAATACTTAAGATAACATCTGCACTTCCCATATCATTTTCATCTGATGCTTGATTTCCTGGTGTAGAATTGATATCTGAAAGTCCTAAGTCATTGTAATCTTCTGTAATTTCTGCTCTATTGTTTACACGTCCTGTATTATTTTCTGTCATTGATTTTACTAATGTTAAAGTAACTGTTTTTGTTTCTCCTGCTGCTATTGGCTCATTTGATAAGATTGATGTATATACTGTATTTCCTGTTTGATACCAATCTTTATTTAGTTCTGAGCTAAATGTCATATCACTTGGTATATAATCAGCAATTCTTCTTACATATCCTGTTACTTCTCCAACATTTGTTACTTTAATTTGATATTCTACAATAACTGTTGTTCCATTTATTTGTTTAGCATCTAATTCTGCTTTAGCCATTGTTTCGTCTTGGTATTCTCTAACAGTTGTTCCATTGTCATTTTGCATAATTATTCTGCTTACATATTTATCTAGTTTTAAGTCGTAATTTTGTAATAAAGCTAAACCTATATTAATATCTGATATATTATTATTACTTATCTCTAAAATGTCTGTTGAAGCTACTTGTTGTTCTTCTCCATTTATTGTTAAGTTATTTTTTAATACGTCTGAATTTTGATTTTCAGATACATTTGCTGCTTTATATTTTGTTAATGTATAATGACCTTCGTCATATTCAAATACTGCTATATATCTACCATTTCCTATTCTGTCTAATACATAAACACCGTTTTCATTTGTTGTTGCTTCTAAATCATTTCCTTGTGTATCTTTTACAATATTATTTGTATCTACATTTAACAATTTTACTTTTATTCCACTTAAAACTTGTTCTGAAGCATCTTTTCTACCATCTTGATTTTCATCATACCATGCTAATCCTGAAATTGTACTTGTTCCTGTAGCTATATCATTGTCTTCAACATCATTTTGTCCATTTCCATTTCCACTTCCACCTTCTCCTGTACCATCATTTGCTAAAATGATATGAGTTATTTCTGATGTAGTTGCAATTGTTTCTCCATATACTTGTGCAGTTGCAACATTTGTGATTGCCTCTGCTTCTACTCTTCCTTCTGAATAATTAACAACTGCTTGTATTTCAATTTCTGTTTCTTGATTTGCTTCTATATCAATTGGTATTTCTAAGCTATTTGTATCTGGAACTTCATATTCTTCTCCATTTATTAAAATTCTTTGTACAGTTAATTGTGATGGAATATTATCTACTATAACTAAGTCTTTAGTTTGTGTATTAGATTCATTTTTAGCCTTTATACTATATGTTATTGTATCTCCTGATTTAACATTTTGTGTTCCAGTTTTATCTTCCATACTTAATTCAATAGAAAAGTCTTTTACTTCATCTTCTAAAGCATTTGATTTATATTCTTTTTCTCCATCATCTGCTACTACTGAGAAATTAATTGCATGATTATCTGTTTTAGTTATTAACATGTCATAACTTAATACTTTTGTTTCTCCAGCAGCAATTCTGTCTATATTGATCTCATCACTATATTCTATATCTTCTGATGTCATACTATCATCTGTTGTTTCTTCTGGATCAATTCCTTCATTTTGACTATCAGAAATTGGTGCTGTATCCATACCTACTCTATAAATTTCTCCATCTTCTGCTTCCATACCAGAAATTAAAGTTACTCTTTGTACTTCTAAGTTATCAGAAAAATTTGTATGTACTTTTACATCTGTTAATTTTTCATCTGATATATTTTCAATTATTGCAAAATATTGCACAACACCTGCTGTATATAAATCTACACTGCTATCAGTTACTCTTTTTACTGTAACTCTTAAATTTCCTTTTTCTGTTGTTAATGTATGTGTCTCTGTTTCTGATGTCACTCCATTATATGTAATTTGTAATGTGTTTTGTAATCTAGTTCCTTCAGGTGTATCTGAATTAACTCTTACTTCATATGTAAATGTTCTTACTTCACCTGGTTCAATATTTTGGGCTGTTGTTCTATATTCTCTATCTGGTAATTCTTCATAATATGAAGCTCCTGTATATTCATAATCTTCTTCTGGTACAACCATTGTAGTACCTTCTGGAACTTGTCCTACAACTTCAACACTGTCTATTGTTTCTGATCCTGTATTTGATACTTGTATTCTATATTGAATTACTTCTCCATTTTTAACATTTTGTGTAATTTCTTGTCCCCCAATTGTTGCAGATAAACTTGCTTCTATTTTTGGTCCAATTCCTGTTTCTAAAGTAATTGTAGAAGAATTCAATGTATTTTCTACTGATGTTTCAGAACTTACATAACTTACACTATAATATTCTTTTGCTTGTTTATTGTATTCTAATGTTTCTGGAATTTGTATTGAATATGAAATTTCAATACTTGCTCCTGTATTTAATTGTTCTGCTACTATTAAATATCTTTTAGCATCTTGTGTAAATTCTGTACTCCATCCATTGTCTCTGCTGTTTAAATCATTTGTAGCGTTTTCATTTCCTGTATAATAAATTGTTACATCTACTTCATTTAATATTTGTATTGGATTTGTAACTAAAATTCCTAGATTGTTTTCTCCACTATTTGTTGGTAATGTTCCTAGAATTCTTACATTATTCATTGTACTTTCTGTTGTGTTTATTATTTCAGATTGAATTTCTAATTGTTTTGGTACATTTCCTGTTATTAAATTTACACTTGTATTTTCATCTTGTCCTTTTGTTTCTAAAGATATTGTTGGTATATTATTAGTTACTGTTAAATCTTTTGGAGCAACTATTTTTATTGCTTGTGTTTCAGTTCCTATATTTGCTCCATCTTTATATGAATGAGCATTTTCATTTTCATAATACATAGTTATATTTGTATCAGTTGTTGCAGTTCTATTATCTAAAGTTATATTGGCATTTACCACTAATACTGCACCTTCGACTGATGTTTCTTTATAACTTGTTTGTTTTCCTTGTAATGTAACTACAATAGTTCTTCCATCTACAGTATAATTTGCTACACTTAGTTCATTTTCATATAAAAGTTCTACTCCTGTAATTTCAATGTTTTGTACTTGTTCTGGTAGTTCAAATCTAAATGTAGGATTTTGATATAAATCATATTTTTCATTATTTGTTAATAATGTTGCTCTCATTTCCACAGAATTTTCTACTACTGTGGATAAAGTGTTTTTATCTACTTCAAATTTACTTTGTGTTGTTGTTTCTTCTAATGTAATATTATTTGTTACTTGTCCTATTTCTTGATTATCATAACTAACTTTTGCTGTATATCCAACTTGTGTTAATTCTGCTATGTTACTTGAAGTATTAGGTACAAGTTTTTTATAATTTTTGATTTCTAACGTTCCTTCTGCAACTGGTGCTGTTGTTTCTAATCTTATTGCTGTTGGTTCAGTATTATATGAAATTACTATATTTCCATTTTCATCTGCATGACTTGAATTTGTAATTCTTCCTATAATTTGATTATTTTCATCATATACTGTAATTCCACCTGTTTGTCCAAAAAGTTCATTAAATTGTTCTTTTGATATAACTGTTCTTGTATATATATCACTTAATGTACTTCTGTTTGATGTTTCTTCTATTTCAATATTATTAGTGATTGCTTTTGCAAAATTAATATCTAATTTTGTATCTACTGCATATTCTTTTTCTAAGCCTGCATATAAATTTCCTTTATACATTTTTTCTTGTTCTGGAATTGATTCGATTGCTACAATACCATCTTTTTCTTGATTGTCAATAATAACATTTTGCATATATGATAATTCTTTATCATCATATAATTTTACTGTTTGTCTTGCTACTAATTCTTGGCTACTTACTGCTACTTCTGTATCATAAACAAATGTTAATATTATTTTTTCATTTCCGTCTAATTTCCAACGAATTTCGTTATCTTCATTTGGTTCATTTGTAAATTTAAATGTTACATCTGATCCATTATATGTGTAATCATAATATGTCATTTCATTAAAGTCTACTACTCTTGAAACTTCTGCTCTTTTTCCATCTATAGTTGGTACTGTTATACTTGCTTCTAATTCTTTCATTGGATAATTGTTTTCTTTTAATCCAACATTCCATAATAATTGAATAACTCTTTTGTTTTTTCCATCTACTTGAGTTATTTTATTTGTAATTATTTGAATATCATCAGAAATATTATCAGATGTATAGTTTTCAACTAGACTTAATTCTAATTCTCTTTCAGCTTCAATATTAATGTCTCTTTCAGTACTATCATAATATTTTCCTTCTAGTCCAATCTTGCTAGTTTTTGCTAAGTTGTCTAGGTTGAAGATTTCATCTTTATTTAATTCTACTTTTATTCTAATTTCTGTTCTTGTACCTGCATTTATTTGATTTAAAGTTATTGTATTTCCTTCAATTTTATTTACATAGCTGCTGTCTGTATCTGCTAAAGTAAAATTACTATCATTTACTGTAATTTTACCATTGAAATATCCTTCATTTTTAACTTCGATTTGCATGTTTAAATAAATATCTCCCTGATTTGACATATCAACTGAAGATATTTTTTGATTGTTTGAATTTACAAAGTATGCATCAAAGTCGATGTTTCTATGGTTTGTTTCGACTCCACTTGCTGCATAACTAATAAGACTTGAACCTACAAATATGAAATTTGTCATTGTTAAAGTCATTATTAGTAACATAATGGTAACTATTTTCATTATTTTACTTTTCATAATTGATGGCCTCCTTTATTATTTCGTATTTTCCCATCTATTACATATTATATCGTATTTTTCCAGTTTTTTCAACATTTTTGTGATATTTTTTAAACTTTTTATGTTTATTAACTTTTTTAGAATTACAACATATAATAAACATAGATTAAATGATTTGGAATATATTTAAATAAGAGGTGATTTTTTTGAGTGACATGAATTTTGATGAAAATACAATAAACAAATTAAAAGACATGATGAATAAAGGTGAATTAAATGATGTAATTTCACAAATTCCACCAGAAATGATACAAAATTTTTCTTCCATGATGAATAATAGTAATAATGAAAATCCTGATAATAATTTTAACAATAATTCTTCTAATAATAGCCAAAATTCAAATAATTCTTTTGATTTTAGCAACATTGATATGAATACTATTATGAAAATGAAATCGGTAATGGATAAAATGAACAATTCAAATAATCCAAGTAGTAATCTTCTTCATTCTCTAAAACCATATCTTAGAGAAAGCAGAAGAGAAAAAGTTGATCAATATGCTAATTTATTAAATATAGCTCAAATTACTGGAGTATTTAATAATATTAATAATCAAGACAATAGAAATTCGGAAAACAATTCTAATAATATAAATAATTCCGACAATTCAAATAATAAGGAGAGTCCTAGATAATGCCTATTTTTCCTTTTTATCAATATCCTTATAATATGAATAGATATTATGCAAGAAATAAGTATAATAAAACATTTAGTACAGAATCTAATAATTTTGATACAAGCAATAATATCTCTGATTTAACTAATGATAATGATATTGAAATAAATTACACTGAAAATAAAAAAAATAAATCATCTAGATATTCTGGTTTTGGACCTATCCAATTTCAAAATCCATTTGATATGAATAGTGACGAACCAATTATAGAAATATTGGGTATTTCACTCTATCTAGATGATATTATTATTCTTGGTTTATTATTTTTTCTTTATCAAGAAGGCGTTAAAGATTACATGTTATTTTTAGTATTAATTATGCTACTTTTAAGTTAAAATTTTAAATATTTTTCAACTTTTACTCAATTATAATTTGATTATCTACAACACTCACATAGGCTTGTTTATGCAATGGTTCTTCATCTCTGTCAATTTCTTTTACTATATTTGCTATTCTTATTTGTACAGTATTAATCAACCCTGCTGCAATAATTGCTTGTTTATTTCCTTTTGCTCCTGCATGTGCTAATCCTCTTAATGCACCTAATACTACAATGTTATCTGAAGCCATTACTTCTGCTCCTGAATTAACATCTCCTAATATTACAAGACTTCCATCTGATTCTAGTTTTTGACCTGAACGTAATGAACCTCTATGAAATTTTGTTTCAGAAATCGCGATCTCTTTTTCAAAAGTTTTCTTAATACTTGATAATCCTAAACTTTTTGGCATATCAAATTCGATTTCTACATCAATTTTACTTTTTATCAATTCTTGTATTTCATCAATTTCTCTATTTTTTAGCACTTTACCAGCAACTGTTATAGGTGTTTTTTCGTCTTTATATAATTTTTTTAATTCTGGTAATTTCTTTTTTAATGCTTCTACTATTTCTCTTTGAGTTGCATTATCACTTAATTTAATCACAATTTCATTTTTCTTTAAATTAATACTAACACAATTCTTCATTTCTAACTTCCTCTTTTCATTTTTATTTAACCTTTTTTAATATTAGTTATATTTATTATTAGCTAGAATATTATATTAAATAATTTTGCAGTACCGCGTAGCGACCAAACGAGCATAAGCGAGTGCGATTGAAGCAACCTTCTTACTACTAAAAGAAAAATTTATTTTTCTTTTGCAATCAAAGGTTGCGACAACAAGGTACAAGAAATTATTTAATATAATATTCTAGCAATATACAAATTATAACTAATTTAAACTTTGTGTATATGGCTCAGCAGTCATATCCTCTTGAATATCTTGTGTATTCATTCCAAAATATTCTTCCATTATATCTCTTACAACTTCTGCTGTATAGTTTCCATGACCACCATTTTCAACCATAACAACTATTGCTATTTCTGGATTTTCAAATGGTGCAAATCCAACAAACCATGCATGAACTTTGTCATTTGCTGCTTCAGCAGACCCTGTCTTTCCACCAACACTTACATTAAAATCTCTAAATCTTACATATGCTGTTCCACCAGAATCTCCAGTTACTGATTGCATTCCTGATAGCACTGCATTTAAATTGTTTTGGTCAATTGTTATATCTTCTGTTTCAGTCTCTTCAATTCCCAATTTTTGATTTACAAAATTATTAATTTCTTCTTTTGATTCCTCTGAACCATCTGAATTTCTAATAGTTTTTACTATACTTACATCTATTTGTTTACCACCATTTGCTAGCATACTTATATATTTTGCCATTTGCAATGGACTAAATTCATTATCATTTTGTCCAATTGCAGCTTGTAATGAGTCTGCTGGATACCAAGTTGGATCATCTGGATGCAATTTTTGTTTTGTTTCTCTACTTGCTAATTGACCTGCTGTTTCACTCTGCAATTCTATACCAGTTTTTGTTCCTAATCCAAAATATTTGGCATATTTTACTAAAGTGTCTATTCCCATATTATCTGCAGTTTGATAGAAGAAATAGTTACATGATTTTTCAATTGCTCCTGCAACATCAAGCCATCCATGTCCTCTTCCATAATCACTAAAGTACCAACATCTTGGTTGATAATCTCTATATTTTCTATACACACCTGTATCATTAATCCTTGTTGATGTAGTTATTGTTCCAGACTCAAGTCCTGCTATTGCTGTAATCATTTTGAAAGTAGAACCTGGTGAATATGAATTTTGAACTGCTTTATTTACAAGTGGTTTTGCTTCATTATTCATATAATTATTCCAATTTTCTGTACTAATTCCTCCAACAAAATCTGCAGGATTATAATCTGGATAACTTGCCATTGCAAGTACTTCTCCAGTATTTACATTCATTACAACACAGGCACCTGCATTTGTATCAAATCTCTGTCCAAATCCACCATTTCTTATTTTCTCAATATTTGCTTTTAATGCTTCTTCTGTTACTCTTTGCAAATTAGCATCTATTGTTAGAACTATGTCTGAACCTTTAACTGCTTCTTCTGCTATATATTCAGCAGTTGTTGAACCATCAACAGCCATATCAATTTGTTTTGTTCCATTTTTTCCTTTTAGATATTCTTCAAATACATATTCTATTCCAGTTTTTCCAATTATATCATTTTGAGAATAATATTCTTTTCTAGTTTCATATTCTTCTGAACTTATTTGTGCTGCATATCCCAAAATATGTGATGCTAAAGTTCCGGATGTATATTTTCTAACTGGTTTTACAACTATATTAATCCCTGCAAATTTATCAGAACTTTCACTAAATTCTGCAACTGCTTCTCTAGGTATATTTTCTGAAATTGTAACAGCTCTTGTACTACTATATCCTTTTTGTGATATTAAATATCTAATTGCAATTATTTTCCTAATTTCTTGGATATCAGTATTTTGAATTTCATATTTATCCTTAAATTCATAAAAAGCCTGTTCAGCTGTTGCATTTTCATCTATATCATAATCTTCTTTCCACTCCGCAAGTTCATCTCCTGATATTGTATATTCAAATGTATCAGTATTTACTGGAAAATCATCAGAATATGAACAACCGTATTTCTCTAGTACTTGTACCATATTTAAAATATCTTGATTTAATGTTTGGTCATCTACTTTAGTTTTGTACATCTCTAATGAAAATTGTGCATCTGATGTAACTAATTCTTGTCCACTTCTATCTAATATTGAACCTCTTGCAGCTTCAATTGTACTTTCTCTTGTTAATCTGGTATTTGATTGTTCTCTATATTCTGCACCATGAACAATTTGCAAGTCGAATAATCTAGCAATTAAAATGATTCCTACAATATATATTAATACTGTTATTATATTAAATCTTAGATTTGTATTTGCTTTTTTTGCTACTTTTCTAGTAGTTCCTTTTTTAATGCTTACCAAATTATCACCTGCCTTTTAAAAATACCTTGTTAATATTTTATTACCTTTATATTCATTTTCTATATCATATCCAAATTTTCGAATTAATGGATACAAAATAATAGTTAACAACAAATTAAATATAACTTCTAAAACTAAAATTTTAACAAAGTTGAATATCTCTACACTAATTCCTTCAAACATATATTTAAACAAATAATTTAATACTTCAACAATTACTGTTGAACTTAAAACCATAAGCATAATTGTCATTCTACTATCTTTAGAAAAGTTCTTATCAAATATTCCTGCCAAAAATCCAATTAAACCTAATGAAACTGCCTGAATTCCAACACTCCTACCAAATAACAAGTCTAATACAAGTCCTATAACTATTCCATAAATTGTTCCCATAGTTTTACTTGCAAACAAACCTATAAACAAAACTATAACAACAAATAAATTTGGCATTATTCCTGCTATATTAAACCAAGTGAAAAAATTAGATTGCAAAAAATATATAATAAATATTGTTAATATCAAAAATATATTAATTACTAATTTTTTCACTTAGTTCACCTCTTTCATCTTTATTTTTCAATCAGTCTATTGGTTTGTTATAACTAAAACCGTATTCAACTTATCAAAATCAACTGCTGTTTTTACTATTGCATATCTATCTGTTAAGTTCTGAGTATTTGTTACTCTTTCTACTGTTCCTACATGTATTCCTTTTGGATAAATCCCACCTAAACCTGATGTTTCAATACTTTCACCTTGTGCAATGTTACTGTCAGTTGGTATATACATAGCTCTTAATGATGAATTATCATCTAATGTTCCTTTACATACTATACTTTCATCATTTGAACTCATTATACAACTAACAGAACTTGCTGTATCAATTATTGTTTGAACTTTTGCTGTTGTATCTGTAACAGAAACAACATATCCAACTAAACCTTGATCTGCTATAACTGTCATATTTTCTGCTACTCCATCATCTGTTCCTAAATTAATTACTATTGTTTTTGAATAGTTACTTATATCTTTATTTATAACATATCCTGGTACTGTGCTATATTCCCCATACTTTTCAGTTAAATTTAAATATTCTTTTAATGTTTCATTTTCTGTTTTAATATTTTCTAATTCTCTTAAAGATTGTTCTAATTCACTATTTTTTTGTTTTAATTCTTCATTTTCTGCTTGCAAATTATTTATATCTGTAAAAAATGTATTATTACCACTTATTTTATTTTTCAAATATGTTAATCCATTTTGAATAGGCATAACTAAATTACTTGCTGCATTTTCAAAAAATGCAGTATTACTTTCTCCATTTGAAAAAATAACAATCAATATTAAAATAATAATAGTAATTATGATTCCAACGGCTCCTGCTTTCTTATTTCTATACATTTTTTACCTCTCATTCTTTTCTATTTTCTTTTTCTTGCATTAATTAAAACTGTTTTTAATCTTTCCAAATCCTCTAAAGTTTTCCCTGTCCCTCTAACTACGCAATCTAAAGGCTCTTCTGCAACATATACTGGCATCCCTGTTTCTAGACTCAACAATTTATCTAAGTTTTTAATTAATGCTCCTCCACCTGCTAATACTATTCCTTTTTCCATAATATCTGATGCAAGTTCAGGTGGTGTTTTTTCCAACGTTACTTTAACAATTTCTACAATTTTTCCAATAGATTCTTTCATTGCTTCTTCTATTTGTGTAGATGTAACCTTAATTGTTCTTGGCAAACCATCTGCCAAATCTCTTCCTCTAACTTCCATTGACATTTCTGTCATAAGTGGCATTGCACAACCTATTTGCATTTTTATTTGTTCAGCAGTTGTTTCTCCAATAGCTAAATTTTCTTCCTTTTTAACAAAGTTAACTATATCTTCATCTAATTCGTCACCAGCAACACGTAAAGAATGGCTTACAACTATTCCTCCTAGAGAAATAACTGCAACTTCTGTTGTTCCTCCACCGATATCAACAATAATGCTTCCACTTGGCTCACCAACATCTAATGCTGCTCCAATTGCTGCTGCCATTGGTTCTTCAATTAAATAAACTTCTTTTGCACCTGCTTGAATTACTGATTCTTCTACTGCTCTTTCTTCAACTTCTGTAATTCCTGAAGGCACTCCTACTACAACTCTTGGTTTTCCAACATTGTATCTTTTTCCTACCTTTTCTATTAAATTTTTAAGCATTAATTGTGTAGCTGTAAAATCGGCAATAACTCCATCTTTTAATGGTCTTACCGCTTTTATTTGTTCTGGTGTTCTTCCAAGCATTTCTTTTGCTTCATTTCCAGTTGCCATTATATTTCCAGTTTTTCTATCTATTGCTACAACTGAAGGTTCTTTTAAAACTATTCCTTTTCCTTTAACTGTAACTAAGATATTGGCTGTTCCTAAATCAATTCCTATATCTTTTGATCCAAATGTAAAAAGTTTCATAATTATCGCTTATCCTTTCTTTCTAACTTCTGTCTTATTTTCCTTTTCATTTGTATCAGGCATACTTTCCACTATTTGTGAAAAAATACTTGTATAAGTATCTACTCCTATTACTATATGATCTAATAGTTGTATCCCTAGCATTTGTCCTAGATCGTAAAGATTATATGTGAATTTCACATCTGTGTCACTTGGTGTTGAATCTCCTGTTGGATGATTGTGTATTAATATAATCTTGGATGCTTTCATTTTTATAGGCTCAACTAATATTTCTTTTATTGAAATATTAACATAGCTTGTCCCTCCAAATGATAAATCCTTAATTTTTAGTATTTCATTTTTCTCATTTAGTATAACTATTTTTGCAATTTCTCTTTTTTTGAATCTCAACTCTTCCATTATAACATTTACAATGTCTTTTGGTTCTCTAACAATAACTCTTTTATAATTTATTGGTTTTGACATTCTTATTGCAAGTTCTCCTATTGCCTTAAGTTGTATAGCTTTTATTTTTCCTATGCCTTTTATTTGTGTTAATTCCTCAATAGTGATATTTTTCAAAAAATTAAGACCTTCTTGTTTAGTATCATTCAAATTCAATATTTTTTGTGCAAGTTGCACTGATGTCTCTTCTTTTGTTCCTGTTTTTATAATAATAGCTAATAACTCAGCATTTGATAATGTTGATTCTCCATATAATTCTAACTTTTCATATGGTCTTTCTGTTTCTGGCAATTGTTTTATTGTTATTGACAAATTATAGTCATTCCTTTCTCGTTTTTAATTGCCCCTACTTTTTAATTAGATTTTTTTATAAATAAATATTGCAAGTATCATACCTATAATGCTAGCTATATTAATTCTAAACATAAGTGCAAATGTTAATTCTACTACACTTAAGTCCAAAACAACTGGATTTTCTAACCCAAAACTTTGACTATATGATAGCCATGATAACCAGCTAACATTTGATGCTAATTGTCCTAATAGTCCCCCTACTACTAGACCTGATAAAATAAATATTAATAAAATCCATACATTTTTTTCTTTAGTTGCCATATTAATCATTCCTTCCCTGACTCACAGTCTAAAATTGTAATTATTTTTCAATCTTTTACTACGGATATTTCTTTTTTAACTCTTTGCTATTATATATTGAATTAGCAAATTTTTCAAGTATATTACAATAATTTTACCAAAATTTACTCCTTTTCATATAATGATATTAGTAGTATAATATAATTATAGATATTAGGAGGCCCACCATATGAAAATAGAAAAATTAACAGATAACAAAATCAGAATTATCATGAACATAGAAGACATAGAAAAAAATACAAACGATATACATACATTTTTTGATAACATTATGAATTCACAAAATCTTTTTTTAGATATACTTCAAAAAGCTGAAAAAGAAGTTGATTTCCATACAGAAGGATGTAAATTATTAATAGAAGCATTTTCTACTTTAGAAGATGTTATAGTATTTACAATTACAAAATATTCTTCTTCTGAAAATAATTCTATTAACACAAATAATGATTCTAAAAGAAAATTAATTGTAAAAAGAAAAACTAATACACCTTCTTTAAAAAACGCTGTTTATGAATTTGATAATTTTGATTACTTTTGCGATTTTTGCAACAGTATCTCTAAAATTGAAAATTTGGATATTGACAAATTGGCAAAAAAGATTGTTCTTTATAATTACCAAAATAAGTTTTTCTTGATTTTTAAAGATATTAATTTTAAAGATAAATACATACATAAAGTTTTTAATATATTATCAGAATTTTCAAAATTCCAAAATTTTTCAGCTAATTTTGAATACAAATTAACTGAACACGGAAAAGCTTATATTAGAAATAACGCAATATTAAAAGGCATTAAATATTTTGTTTAATGCCTTTTAATATAGATAATTTTGCGGATTATACGCCACACCATTAACACGTATTTCTAAATGTAAATGTGGTCCAGTTGAATTCCCAGTAGAGCCAACTGCTGCAATCGTTTGTCCTTGTGACACTTGTGTACCAGCTGAAACATACAATTTACTACAATGTCCATAATATGTTTGCACACCATTTCCATGACTAATTACTATCATATTTCCATATGAACCTTTATATCCTGAAAATGTTACTGTACCTGATGCTGCAGCCTTAATCGCTGTTCCAGTTGGTGCAGCTATATCTAATCCAGTATGAGCTGAACTTCTAACACTACTTCGTGAACCAAATCTAGATGATATTGTTCCAGATACTGGTTTAATTAATGATATTCCCAAATTAGCTTTTCCACTTGAAGTCGTAGTTTTCGTATTTACTGTTCCTGTTGCTTGATATACACTGCTTGATCTACCTGAAGATGTTTTAGCTACTTTAACAACTTTTGGTTTTTCTACATATAATTTTGAAACTGCTTCTTCACTAGATACTAAATCTTTTAATTCTGTTTCATATTTTTCTACAATAGAAATAGTTTCAACATTTGCACTGTCTTTTTCTTTTAACGAATTTACTACATTTTCTGCCTCTTCAAAATTAGAAACATAAAGTTTTTCTTCTTGGTTATCTAATATTGCATAATATCTATAATATGTAACTCCTTGTGATTTTACATTTTCAAATATTTCATCATCATTTGCTACAATATTCTTTTTTAACAAACACAATTTATATTCTGGCATATTATTTACTTGTACGAATGCTACATTTTCATTTGTTCCATCACCTTTTTCAACATAATCATTTATTTTATGTTGCAATTCTGAACGATTTTCTGTATATCCAACCTGTTCTCCATTTATAAACACACTATATGTTGGTTTATATAAGAAAGCAATAGCTCCTACAATTAAAAAAGATGCAATCATAAATAAAATTATGAATTTAATACCCTTTCTTGTGTGTATCAAAATCTTTTTGAACATGATATTCAATCTCTCCTTTGTAATTTAGTTCTTTAAACTACATGCCGATTAGTGTAATAATATTGTAACATTTGTTTTTTTGCAAAGATAATGCATCTTGATTTTCCCTAAGTTTTTTTTATTTTTTTTCGTTTATCTCACTTTTCTTCGTTTTATCTCTTTTTTTCTTTTTAAATAATTTAAAAAGAGAGTTTTTAATTAAGTTATTGCATATTTGATAACTCAATTTCTCTCTCTTACATTATTCCTTTTATATTCAAAACTTATTGTTGTAAATCTGTTTTTACTTGATTAATTTCTGTTACTGTTGCTTTTTGTGCAGGTTTATAATAACCTTTAGCTTGAGCAATTTTAAATAACTCATATTGAAAACTTTCGTCGTTATTTCTTATCTGTTGAAATGTTTGTCTTAAATTCATATTTTCAGATTCAGATATAGCTGTTTGATATGCTGTTAAATCTGATTTCACACCACTTAAAATATCATTTACCATTGTCTTTTCATCCATTACAATTCTCTCCTTCCTAATTATTTAAAAATGTCATTAATTTTTGTTTTGTGTTTAAAGCATCTTGTGCTGATTTCGCAAAAATTTGCTTTATTTGTGGATCAACAGCTTGTGCTGAATATGTGTTTAATTTTTGATATGCTGTCTCATGTGCACCAATTAAATGTCTTAGGTGCTGTAATTCTGCTTGTGTTAAATCTGCCATTTAAATCATTCCTTTCATTTAATTTCTTTATTAAGTATTTACAATATTTGATTTTTTATACCCTTAAACAAAAAATACATCTAATTTTTTATTAGATGCATTTTTTACCCTAATCCCTTTCTATGATTTCCAAGTTGGCATATTTAGCCATCAATCTCTTATGACCTGCTTTATCAAAATTAATGTCAACTTTTAAATCTTCTCCTTCAGGCTCTACCATATTAATAGTACCTTCACCAAACTTTTTGTGAAAAACTCTAACACCCGCTTCATATTTTGATAAATCAACTTGATTATTTGTATTCATAGTAGATTTCTTACCTATACTATTTAAGAAACTTTCTGCTGTTCTAAATGCAAAACCTGTATTTTTATTACTAGCTGCCATAACAGGTTCTTTTTCATTAATTTTATATGTTTTAATTGCACTATTCCCATTATTTCTATTATCTCTACTTCCATATGTCCAACTATAACTAGAATCTTTAAACATTTGATTTTTGTTATTATCTGGCTCTCCAAATGCTTCTTGATAACCTTCTAATAAGTCTTCTGGTATTTCATTCAAGAATCTAGATACTGGGTTATAACTTGTTGAACCAAATACTGTTCTTTGTTTACTACATGTTAAAAATAAATTTTCTTTTGCTCTAGTAATTCCAACATAGCATAATCTTCTTTCTTCTTCTAATTCTTGAGGGTCCATCATAGATTGATATCCTGGGAAGATTCCTTCTTCCATACCTACTAAAAATACTACCGGGAATTCCAAACCTTTTGCACTATGCAATGTCATTAATGTAACAGAATCTTCTTGTTCTTCCATATTATCTAAATCACTTGATAATGTTATTCCCTCTAAAAATTCTGATAGTGAATTTTCTGCAAATTCTTCTTCAAACTCAATTGCAACTGTTAATAACTCATCTACGTTTGCAATTCTATTTTCTGCCTCAATTGTATTTTCCGCTTCTAAAGCCTTTGTATATCCTGTTTTCTTAAGTGTTAATTTTATCAATTCAGAAACACTAAGTTCATCCTTTTTGCTTTTCAATTCTTCTATTACATTTACAAAGTCTCTTGAATTTAAAAATACTCTATTTAAACCAAATTCATCAGCTTTTTTTATAACTTCATACATAGAAGTTCCGCTTGCTTCAGCAATTTGCTCTACTTTCTCTAAACTTGTTTTTCCAATTCCTCTTTTAGGTTCATTTATTATTCTTTTTAAACTCAAATTATCATTACCATTTTGTATTAACCTTAGATATGCAATAGTATCTTTAATTTCTTTTCTTTCATAGAATTTTAATCCACCAACAATTTTATATGGTATGTTTTCTCTTCTTAAAATATCCTCTATTGCTCTTGATTGAGTATTCATTCTATAAAGTACGGCAAAGTCTGAATATTTATAATATTCTTCTCTTTTTAAATGTTCAATTTGCTCTACAATATATGTTGCTTCATCATATTCGTTATCTGCTTGATATACTTTAGGTAAATTTCCTTCTTCATTTTGTGTCCACAATTCTTTTTTGTATTTTACTTCATTATTTTTTATAACTGCATTTGCAGCTTTTAATATATTTCCTGTACAACGATAATTTTGCTCTAACTTTATAATCTTTGTACCTGGAAAATCTCTTTCAAAATTTAGAATATTTGAAATATCAGCACCCCTAAAGCTATAAATACCTTGGTCATTATCTCCAACTACTGTAATATTTCCATTTCTAGATGCAAGCATTGTAACTAATGTAAATTGTGATTTATTTGTATCTTGATACTCATCTACTAAAACATATTGGAATTTATTTGAATAATATTCTAATATATCTGGATTTTCTTCTAATATTTTTATTGCATAATTAATAATATCATCAAAATCTACCGCATTATTTTCTTTTAATCTTTTTTGATATAATTCATAAACTGTTGCAATTTTTTCTTTTCTGAAATCCCCATTTGCTCTTACGGCATATTGGTCTGGCTCTAACATTTCATTTTTAGCATTACTAATTTCTGATAAAACTGCTCTATCATTAAACATTTTATCATCAATTGCTAAATCTTTTAAACACCCTTTGACTAAAGTCTTTTGGTCAGAAGTATCAAAAATTATGAAAGATGAATCAAAACCAATTCTATCAATAAACTTTCTTAAAATACGCACACAAATAGAGTGGAATGTTCCCATCCAAATATCTTTTGCATCATCACCTACAATATTTGCAATTCTTTCTTTCATTTCATTTGCAGCTTTATTTGTAAATGTAATTGCTAATATATTCCATGGTTTAACACCTTTTTCTCCTATTAGATAAGCAATTTTGTGTGTTAAAACTTTTGTCTTACCACTTCCAGCTCCTGCTATAACTAAACATGGACCTTCTGTATTTACTACCGCTTCATATTGTTTATCATTTAAACCTTCTAAAACATCTTGCACTATACATCTTCCTTTCCCAAAGCTATCTTCAAATACTTGTTTGCATTTTTTATTTTACTATATGAATTTAAAAAAAGCAAGTACTTTTTTGTACCTACTTAATTTTAATTTTTTTCAACAATAGTTCTAAACATTCATCAATTTCAGCTACACATGACCTATATGTTTCGATATCATATCCCCATGGGTCTTTTATATCAATTTTATCATGATATTCTCTGTCATATCCAACATATTCTTTCATTGTAAAAACTTTTCCTTCTAATTCAGGATATGCACCTAAAACTGTTCTTTTATGTCTTGATGTAGCACATAATATTAAATCCATTTTTTCAATATTAGAATTTCTTATGTTTGTAGCTCTATGTTGACTCATATCAATTGAATATTCATCCATCATTACTCGTTTTGCTTCCCATGTTGGTGTATCTCCATCTTCTGCATATACTCCACATGAATATACTTCTATATCTTTTATGTTTTTGTCTTTTATTTTTTGCTTCAACAACCAATCTGCCATTGCACTTCTACATATATTTCCTGTACATATAAACATTATTTTCATCATTTATTGCTCCTATCAATATTATTTTTAACATTTATATTGTACCATTATATACATTAATATTCAACAAATTTACAACATCATCGCAAATAATCCTATTAAAAATCCCAACATATTTCCGGACTGCAGACATTCTTCCTTTATATAAATTATTAGACTCTGGTATAAGTTCTCCTGATACTATATATAGCATTGCACCTGCTGCAAAACTCAAACAAATAGCTATTATTTGCTCTGATATAGTTCCTATTATTGCTCCAAAAAAAGCTCCTACTCCTGTTGTTACTCCTGATAATACAACATAGTAGATAACTTTTGATGGCTTCATTCCTCCATTTTTCATTGGTACTGCCATTGATATTCCTTCTGGTTGATTCTGATTTAGAGAGTTATTTTGATTTTTTCTTTCTATTCCATTCAAAGCCAAAATCACTTCTTTTTATCTTACACATTTCTCCGTTACCACGATAAAAAACAATTCCTTCTATATAATGATTTTCCAGATACTTTTTTATTCCCTCATAATCCCTTGGTACATCCTTTAATATTCTCTTTCCATGTTTTTCTAAAATATCTGTCTCTAAATTATATGGATTGCCATTTATATGTTTTCCTATTAGCTCATAAGTCCCTTCCTCTAAATTATCATTCTTTTGTCTTTCAAATGCCTCTAAATAATATTTAGCATTTGCGTCATCTTTTGTACATAAAAGCCAATGTGGAAAGTGTCCTGTTATTGGGTCAGGTTTTTCTTGGCAAGGAATTGCACCTTGTGGAAGAGTTCTTCCTTTTTTATAATCATATCTTCTATAAATTTTTCCATTCTTTATTAAACAACATGTCCCATCTATTTTTTCTGTTGC